>JACRPV010000055.1 GCA_016223015.1 Geobacter sp.
ACACCGGCTGAAGATAATGTAAACAATGAAACAACGTGCAGGTTTGCCTCATTTTGTTGGGAAATGAGAGTCAGGGAGAGTGGTGTCGTGATTGTCTTGTAATAGCAGGCAGCAGGAGCCGACGCATTGTTGACGATATTGAAGCGGATATCGGTGACGTATCTTCCGGCGATCTTGGTCAGGGCACTGGCTGTCAGCGACACACTTTTAGTGCTGGTGCCAGTCTCGGGAAGGAACGAAACCACTGCCGAGGTCGTGGGATATGTCCCGTAGGTGGATGTAACCGTTACATCGCCGGTGGTGGCACCGTCGCTAGACTTGAGATAGACATAGGCCTTGCCGGCATAGGTCCCGCTTGCAAGGATGGGGGGAGTGGCCGAAGTCCCGTAGGTGCCCCCCTCTACCGCAATGACACCAGCCCCCCCGACAACGTTCATGCTGATGAGGGTTCCAGCCGGCAATGTCACCGATGTGGGCAACAATGAGGCAACCACTCGGAGAGGGTCGGCAGCGGTCGGGATATGGGTTTTGCTAACCGTCGGAAGGATGACCGGATTGCTGCTGTTGGCAAACGGAATGGAGAGTGTCGGGCTGTCGACGCTGGAGGCGAGGTATGTTGCCTTTACGGCGACCGTTCCCGCCACCCCGGACGTCAACGTCGCCGTTGCCTGGCCATTAGCATCTATGGAGACATCGGCAGCATTCAAACCATTAACCGTCCCGTTCCCGGACACAACCGAAAATCTCATGGTTCCCGAGGTTACCGTAGGTGAAACGGTACCTGTCAATGTCACAGAATTACTCACTTCAGCAGCCGGGCTCGAAGATGCCAGGCTAACAGTCCGTGCAGCGAAATTTACCGTCTTCAAGGGACTCCTCGTTGTTCCATAGGTAGCATAGACTGCAACCTGACCGACAGTATTGCTGATGAGCTGGACTGATGCAACACCATTGCTGATGGTGCCGGTGCTGCTCGACAATGTCCCGATACCGCTATACACGGTGAAGGTTATTGTCCCACTCGAAACAGTGGGAGAAACCGTCGCTGTCAGTACGATGGCGTCGGTATTGTCATTGACGGCAATATCCTTCGACGAGGTAAGTGCAACCGTTGTCGTAGTCGTACTGCCGCCCCCGCCGCCACCACAGGCTGTCAGAACGAAAAGTATGCCCAGGAACAAGAATCCTGCCTTCATCATCCTTCGCATGCAGGGTAACCTCCACAATAAATTTTTACTACTATACCAAGATGCCTGAGGAATTGAAAGCCTGCCCATCTGGCGGAAACGACTCAGCCACCAAAAAAAACGGGGAGCCCGTGCGGCTCCCCATCTCTTCAACATACTGTTCAGGCAGTTTTCAACTCGTAGTGTCCATAACCTTTTTAAGAATATCCCACCCTTTGAGCAGATCGAGCGCCCGCAGAATCTGATAATCATTCTTGATCTGCTCATCGCTCTTATAGAGCGGCAGTTTCTCTTTCTTGTCGTCCTGACCTTTTTCAGGCTCCTTATCCTCGAAATGGTTCTCCAGATCCTTTTCACGGATATGCATGGAGTCTTTCTTTTCGGCAGCAGCCGGTATTTCCAGCTTTTCCACCGTAATGTCCGGGGTTATCCCCTTGGCCTGGATGGAACGGCCACTCGGGGTGTAATACCTTGCAGTGGTAAGGCGCAGGCCTGAATTGTCGGAGAGTTCAATGAGTGACTGCACCGATCCCTTGCCGACCGGCAACGATCTCCGAAGCGCTGGCACTACCGCCGTTGATCAGCACCACCATGGGGTAGTTCGGCTCTTTGGTTCCAGCCCTGGATGAATATCGGACCTTGGAGTCTTTTTCCCTACCCTCGGTATAAACAACCAGTTGCCCTTCGGCAATGAAATGTTCTGCAACGCGAACCGCCTGGTCCAGGAGCCCGCCGGGGTCGTTGCGGACGTCAAGCACGAGCCCCTTCAAGGCCCCGCCATTTTCGCTCCTGAGGGCATTCAGTGCCTTGGCGAGATCAGTGTCCGTCTTCTCCTGGAACTGCGCGATCCTGACGTACCCATAGCCGTTGTCCAGGGTCTTGTATTTGATGCTCTTGACCTGGATGATATCGCGAACAAGCGGGAATTCCTTCGGCCTCTCGAACCCTTCGCGCATGATGCTGAGGATGACCTTGGTCCCCTTCTGTCCGCGCATCCGTTTCACCGCCTCGGTGATGGAGAGGTCCTTGGTGAATTTATCGTCGATCTTCAGGATCTGGTCACCGGCCTTGATCCCGGCCTTGTAGGCAGGCGTATCCTCGATGGGGGAAATGACCGTCAACATCCCGTCCTTGATGGAAATCTCGATGCCCAGGCCACCGAACGCACCCTTGGTATCGATCTTCATCTCCTTGTAACTCTCGGGAGTCATGAAGGAACTGTGCGGGTCAAGGGAGGCAAGCATCCCATTGATCGCACCATAGATCAGCTTTTTGGTATCAACCTCTTCAACGTAACTCTTCTTGACGAGGGCCAGAACATCGGTGAACAGCTCAATCGATTCGTAGTCGTTTCCTTCTGCGGCACAATGGCGCTGGGCACCAACCCCCACCACAACGACAAGGGCAACTCCAACGGCAAGCCAGAGAGCGAGCTTGCGTATTTTTCCTTTTCCGAACATCATTCCTCCCGTTTCAGCGCCTATTGCTGCACAATGGAAAATCGTTTCCCGACTGACGACTCACATACCTTACCTGAACCAGGGCGAAGGATCGATCGGTTTCCCCTGGTAGCGGAGTTCAAAATAGAGCATCGGACCCCGCGAAGAGTCCAGATCACCCACGCTGGCAATCACATCGTTGCGGGAGACCTGCGATCCGACCTTTTTGGCAATTCTCGATGCATGGCCGTAGAGGCTGAAGTACCCGCCGCCATGGTCAACGATCACCATATTGCCATACCCCTTGAAATAATCGGCAAAGATGACCTGACCATCGAAGACCGAACGGATATCGGTCCCCTGCGGAGCAGCAATGGAAATACCGTTATTGATCGTGTACGAATTATATTCGGGGTGCTTATGGCGGCCGAAACGGCCAACGATCTCGCCTCGCACTGGGATTGCAAGCCTTCCGCGCTGGGCGCCGAACCCCTTGTCCGCAACAGGTGGAAGCGGCTCATGGTCGCCAAGGGTCTGCTTTCTACCAGGTTTTGGAGTATAGCTCTTTCTTTGCCGTGCTTCAAGCCTTTCTATCATGTTTTGCAGACGCCGCGCATTGGCCTGGAGTTCACGGAGGGCTTCCTGGTGGCTCTTGCTGGATTCACGAACCTGGGTGAGATAGGCCGCCTTCTTCGATTTTTCTTCCTCGATTTCCTGCTTCTTTGCGGCAATGCCGGTTCGAATATTTTCCTTCCGTGCCGCATCCCGCTCAAGAACCCCCTTCAAACCCTTCAACTGATCGAGTTTAGCCGAGTAATCGGCAAAAAGTCGGCGGTCCCCCTGGAGAACTCCCTGCATGTATTTCTGGTTTTCCAGCATTTGCGGGAAGGATTCCGATGCGAAGAACATCCGGGCGCTGCCCAGTTCACCCGCCTTGTACAATGAAGCAAGACGGTGGCGGATATGCTCCCTTTTCCGTTCGGCTTCTGCTGCTACCACTTGTATTTCACGCTGGGTTTGATCGAGAGTTCGCTCTACTTTTACCAGGTCGTGATTGAGAACTTTGAGACTGGCCTCTTTCTCTTTCAGGTTCTTATCGATTGTCACCAGTTCGCTGGAAACCTTTTTCTCTATCTTTCTGTTCTTTTTGAGCAGGGTCCTTTTTTCCCGGATTTCCTTCCGGATGCCCTGCAGGTCGTCCCGTACGTCTGCCAGTGCAGTCACTGCCAAGATGGAGGAACAAGAGATGAGTATCGAGATGAGTATCGCCCGGATCATGATTAGAATGTTATGAACCGCTTGAGCGATGTGAGACTACCGATAAAGCCGAGAAAAATTCCGAGAAACAGTATCCCGACCAGGTAGGATGGGGGAAGAAAGGCCAGACCGGCAGACGTCGGACCGAAACTGAGGAAATCTCCGGCATTGTAGAGCAGACCGTAATAACAGGCCGCCAGAAGAAGCAGTGCCGTGCAGGCACCGACAAGCCCCTGCATGACACCTTCTATGAGAAAAGGTGCCTTGATGAAAAACCGGGTTGCACCGACAAGACTCAGAAGCTCCAATTCGTCCCGACGTGAATAGATGGTGAGTTTGATGGTATTGGAGACGATGAACAGAACCGCGATCAAAAGGAAGCCGCCGAGCAGAGTCACAACCAGCCGAGCGAACTGCATGAAGGTAGTCAGACGGCGGACCCATTCTTCGCCATATTGGACCTCACCAACGCCAGGGACCTTTTTCAACTTCCCGACAAAGA
>JACRPV010000049.1:0-1664 GCA_016223015.1 Geobacter sp.
ACCCAGGAGTCCACCGGCACTGCAAAATCGAAGAGGGAACGAGCCAGCACCACCAGGCTGACGAGAATGGCTCCCGAAGAGGCCCCCTGGACAAGTCTGACAACAGCCGGGCTCGACGGCCGGCTCCGGTACAGGAGCAGGGAACCGCTGAGTACCAGCAGCAGAGATGCGGTGCTGGGGGCCATGGGGATATAGTCCGAACCCAGCGCGACGATCTTCCAGGCCCCGAGGACCCAGCTCGCCAACACCAGCACCGCCAGAATGCCCACCCCGGCGAGACACCATTCAGCCGCATGACGGAATACCCTGTCGACCGGCTTGACTCGTTCCATTTTTTCCCTGGCAGCTCATAAATTAGTCTGAATGCATCAAAAGTCCATTCAATATTGTTACTATACTAATTCATCGCTATCAACTTGCAACCGTTCCGCGACAATGAATGCACGCTCATCAACTCTGTGACAGATCTGCCGATGCACGGAAAAGTCTCCGCTCCGGGTGTAACATACGGGAAACCGGGTTCGGCAGCGGAATCAAAGCGCCAATGATATTCGATGGTAATGGATTTCAAGGAACGGTCATGCCGTTCTGACAGTTTCCGGCCAAACGTTGGCTCACGAAAGGAGATAACGACGCGAAGAGCGGATCGCCGTCAATATCAGCCGCCCCAACGGCAGTTGCCGGAACGATCAGCCCTGGCCCGGATCGAGCACATTTGTGCAGACCGGTTCGAAATGGCGAGGTCCCGCTTCTTTTGCACGGCATTGTGTGGTATGGTGCCTCCACCAATCCCCTTGTACTGGAACCGCACCATGCAGAGAATGATCGAGATCGACTCCCCGTTTTTCATCCCCCCCGAACGCCTTCCTTTGCCGGCCGGGTGGCCGGCGGTATTCGGCAACGACCGGCCGCTGGTGATGGAGATCGGCTGCGGCATCGGCGATTTCATCGCCAGGACCGCCGCCGATCATCCCGACCGGAATTTCATCGCCATCGATTACTACAACAAGGGGTGCGACAGCACTTGCCGCCGTCTTGGCCGCCATGCGCTCACCAACGTCAGGGTGGCGCGCATCGAGGCCCGCCAGTTCATGGCCGAGCACCTTCCCAAGGAAGGGCTGGCAGCCATCTATATCAACTGCCCCGATCCCTGGCCGAAGAAACGGCATCGTAAGCGGAGACTGGTGAACCGCCAGTTCGTGGAATATGCCGGAACCTACCTGGCGCCGGGAGGCGATTTCTATTTCGCCACCGACTTCGACGACTATGGCCGTGACGTTGCCGCCTTCATGCAGGCTGTTCCGGGGTTCGTCAACTGCCTCGCACCCGACGCCTATCGTCACGAAATGCCCGACTACCACCTGTCCAAGTACATGCAGAAATTCATGGCCGAAGGAAAGAGCATCTATTTCATCCACTACCGGAAGGTGTGAGGGGGGGACGTGCAACAGGAAACCGAAAAATCGCTCTATCTCACCGGGGAAATCGCCGGGACCGGCGGATCGATCAAGGAAAATGCCGAAGATTTCCGGGTGACCGAGGTGCCGCTCTCCCTCCCCTGCGGCGACGGCGAGCATGTCTACGCCGAGATCGAAAAGCGCAATCTCACCACGCTGGAGGCGATCCGCCGGATCGCAAAGGCCATGGGAGTGCAGGAGCGTGAC
>JACRPV010000049.1:1689-7696 GCA_016223015.1 Geobacter sp.
GCCGGCATGAAGGACTCCAGGGGGATTACCCGCCAGACCCTGTCGGTGCCGCGGGTGAAGCCGGAGGCGCTCCTGGCCCTGGATATACCGGGCCTTACGGTCCTCTCCGCAGTCCGTCATCGCAACAAGCTGAAGCTCGGGCACCTGGCCGCTAACCGCTTCTGCCTGGCGGTGCGCGGGGTGGACCCGGATGCCGCAGACCGGGCCGAAGAGGTCTGTGCGGTTCTTCACCGGCGCGGCGTCCCCAACTTCTTCGGGCCGCAGCGCTACGGCACCCAGCAGAACTCGCACCTGATCGGCCGGGCCATCATCCGCGGAGACGCCCAGGGGGCAGTGGACGCACTCATAGGCTCTCCCGACTCGGTGGACGACGAGCGCTGGAAAGCGGCGATCTCCGCCTACCTGCAGGGGGATCTGGCAGAGAGCATCAGCCTCTTCCCGCCTGCCTGCCGCATGGAGCGGGATATCCTGCAGCGGCTGGTGGCCAGGCCGGGAGCCTGGGACAAGGCGCTCCACGCACTCAATCCCCGCTTGAAGGCGCTCTTTCTCTCGGCCTGGCAATCGGCCATCTTCGACGCGGTCCTGCGGGAACGGCTGGCGGACTGCGACCGGGTTATGGCCGGCGACCTGGCATGGAAGCATGCCAACGGCGCCTGTTTCCTGGTGGAGGATCCCCAGGCCGAAGCCGGGCGGGCCGAGGCGTTCGAGATATCCCCCAGCGGCCCGCTGTTCGGCGGCAGCATGACCCCGGCTGCGGGTGAACCCCGCGCCATCGAGGAGCGGATGCTGGCATGCGAGGGACTAACCCCGGAGGGGCCGGCAGGTGGCTGGCCGGACCGGCTGTCTGGAGGGCGGAGACCGCTGCGGGTGCCGCTTGCCGACCATCGGATTGCACAGGAGGAGGACTGTCTCACCCTCGAATTCACCCTCCCCAAGGGTGCATACGCCACGGCGCTGCTGCGAGAGGTGATGAAAGACTGCTAAGCATGGACAGAAGCCGCTTTGCTGGTACAATCATGGAAGAACCAGCTCCCAGCAGGTCGGGAAGAAGGAGGCTCGCATGCAAAACCAGGACGACTACCTGGTCAATCTGTTCAAGCCCCACCAGGGCTCCATGGTGGATGAACTGTCAGTCATCATCGCCATTCTTGCGGGATGGGGGGTAATGAATTTCGGCTTTCAGGTCCTGCTCTGGTTTCTGGCCGAGACTCCCAGCGGCGAAGGCATCCTCAGCCGGATCACCATCGCCTCCTTCCCGTTCAACTTCTGGTTCACCGCCCAGTTTCTCCCCCTCTGGTTCATTATCCTTTGCGTGATCTTCAACCTCTATCTGGACAGGGTCAGCGAACGCCACAGTCGCAAGAGGGACAGAACCTATGAATGACGGCACGACCACCATCTGGCCCATCATCATCGTGGGCGGAGTTCTGATCTCCTTCATCGTCATCGGGATGATGCAGAAAGCCCGCGAGGGATCGGACTACCTTTTTGCCGGCCGCTATATCGGCCGCATCGGCGGCGGCGCAGCCATCGCCAGCAACTGGATGAGTGCCGCGAGCTTTCTCGGCATGGCCGGGCTGCTCTACCTGAACGGCTATTTCGCCCTGGCCTACGTCATCGGCTGGACCGGCGGCTACGTGCTCCTCCTGGTCCTGATGGCCGGCCAGATCAGGCGTTTAGGCAAGTACACGGCGCCCGATTTCGTCGGTGCCCGCTACGATTCCCCCCTGGCCCGCCTGATCTCGGCAGTGGGGTGGCCCGCAACCAGCAGATGCAATACTTCGTCACCATTGTCTCCTTCATCGTCCCGCTCATGTTCCTGGCCCACAACCTGGGCTATTTCTGGCCCATGCCGCAGATCGGCTACGGCGTCGCCATCCAGGACCTGTCGCGGGAATTCAAGGTCAACTTTGCCGCTCCCTTTGCCAGCGGTTCGCTCTTCCAGTGGACTGCCCTCTGCTTTACCCTCATGGTGGGGACCGCCGGACTCCCCCATGTTCTGTCGCGCTTCTACATCGTCCCCAATGTCCGCGACGCCCGCTGGAGCGTGGTCTGGGGCCTTTTCTTCATTGCACTGATCTACTGGTCCGCCCCTGCCTATGCGGTCTTTGCCCGGCTGATGGAACTCCGCAGCGGCATGCCCCTTCCCCCCGAGGCTGCCCGCAAGATGGCGGACATCATTGTTCTGAAAGCCGCGGTCATGGGCGGCGTCCCGATCTGGATGGTGGGCATCCTCGCTGCGGGTGCGGCCTGCGCCGCCTTCTTTACCGTCACCGGGCTGCTGCTCACCGGTGCGGCATCCCTCTCCCACGACATCTATTACCGCATCCTCAATCCCAGGGCCTCGGAAAACCGCAAGATGGTCATCGCCAAGGGGGCGACCCTGGTCCTTGCCGCGCTGGTGATGGTCTGTGCCCTGCGCCCACCCGGACTGATCGCCGAGATAACCGCAACCGCCTTTGCCCTGGCCGGCAACACCATCTTCCCGGTCTTCCTGCTCGGCATCTGGTGGGGAAGGACCAACCGCCAGGGAGCCATTTCCGGCATGCTGACCGGCATGGTAATCACCTTTGCCGAGCCACTCTTCGGCAGGTTCGTCCCGCAGATAGCGACCATCTTCCCCATCACCTCGTCTGCCCTCTGCGGCGCGCCGATCGTCATCGCCGTCATGATCGTGGTTTCTCTTCTCACCCCGCCGCCATCGGAAGAGATGCGCAAATTCCTCGCCCAAGAGGTCCACGGACACCTGGGCTAACACCCGTTGCCGGCCCGACGCCCCTGCGTACCCCATCGCAAGCCGTGCGGCAGCAACCAGACCGGAGTTACCATGTCGATCTTTCTCGGCAGCGAACGGGGAGATATTGTCACCAGTCGTCCAGCCAAGGAGCTGCTCAGCGATCTCGACCTCATCATGACCGAGCAGGCGCCGTACCTGTTGCCTGCCGAGCACCAGGCGCTCCTGGAAGGCATCACCAGAGATCTGCGGGAAGAGCTTGCCTGGCAGGATGAGTCCACCCTGCGCCGGGCCGCCTTGCTCAAACGACTGGCCGAAGCAACCGGCATTGCCGAGCTGGAGCTGGAGTTCTCCGAATCGCGCAGCATGGCCAAGGAATACTTCATCCGCCGCAGGTCGCCGCTGGCACTGCACGCGTTCTGCAACGACAGCCGCGACACCCTGCTGGAAAGCGTCATCAGGCTCGCCGAGCAGCAGCTTGGCCACGAGGGGCTCGACAAACCCGACATCCCCCATGCCTGGTGCGTGACTGGGAGCCTGGGGCGGAAAGAGGCCACCCTGACCACCACCTGCGAACTGCTCCTGGTTCAGGGCAAGGCGCCATCAAGCGCGCCTGTCGACTGGTTTGCCCGCATGGGGGAGATCGTTACCGCCCATCTCGCCAGGCTGGGACTGAGCAGCTCAACCATCAACCCGGCATCTGTCCACTGGCGTGGC
Source organism: Geobacter sp. (assembly GCA_016223015.1). GTDB lineage: Bacteria > Desulfobacterota > Desulfuromonadia > Geobacterales > DSM-12255 > Geoanaerobacter. Next base: position 5,141 of record JACRPV010000049.1, read on the forward strand.
GACCTCGCCGCGTGGCGGGAACGCTATGCGGAACAACCCTCTTCTGCCTGGCAACTGCTGGGGGCGACCAACCTGTGCGACCTCCGCCTCATCAGCGGCAGCACGCAACTGGCGGAAAGCCTGCGCACTATCGTCTGCGCCAACCTTACGGCCCATCCAGCCCGGCTGCAGACCGCTCTGCGCAGCATCGCCTCCCTCCCCCTCGGCTTTGACTTCTTCGGCAGGCTCAAGGTGGAGAAAAGCGGCATCAACAAGGGGAAATTCAACCTCCTCCAGTTTGCGCTGCTGCCACTGGTGCTGACATTCCGGGTCCTGGCAGTAAAGTCCTATCTCCCGGCCACATCGACAATGGCGAGAATCAGGCAGCTGCTGGACGAGGGTGCGTTAGGCGTCGATCAGGCGGGAAAACTGCTCCGGACCTACCACGAGTTTGCCCGTTGCGCACTGCAGCTCGAGGTGAGTGGATCGGGCAGCGAATCAGAGGGGTTCTTCTTCGAACCGGATGATCTTTCCAAGGAGGAGGAGGCCCGCTTCAAGCAGGGCCTGGAGTCACTCTTCAATCTGCAACGGATCATCTTCCAGAGCATTGAGGCATGAGAGGCACGACGATCTGCCATGACAAAACGGTGCAGATCGGGGAGGAACAGCGAGCATGCTGATCTCCATCTCATCGGGAACCCTGTTCACCTTCCCTCTCGCGAAGATATTCGAAATCGCTGCAGAGGTCGGCTTCGACGGTGTGGAGCTGATCATCAACCAGGATTTCCAGAAGATCAATGCGCGCAAGGCGATCGATTCGCTGAAGTCAGTCCTGCCGATCCTTTCCATCCACGCGCCATTCATGCCGCTGGATGGATGGGGCGGTCCCATCGACTCCCTGAAACGTTGCGTGGAGATTGCCGCGGACTGCGGTGTCCCCCTGGTCAATTTCCACCCCGCCTCATGGATGGGGTTCGAGATCGGCTTCTGGCGCTGGATGTACGGGATTCATGACTATCGGCGGGAGATCGGCACGGAAACGGTCACCGTCACCATGGAAAACATGCCCTGGCTGGGGAAGTTCCGGATCAACCCGAACATCCTCTCCAATACCGGCTTGATGATCGAGTTTCTCGAAGGCCACAACCTGGACCTGACCTTTGACTGCACCCACATGGGCTCGGGAAAGGCCAATTTCATCAACGACTTCTATCAGTTTTACAATACGGGACGGATCAAGAACATCCATTTTTCCGATTACGGTCACGGCAGGGAGCACCTCCTCCCCGGCCATGGCGTCCTGCCGCTTACCCGTTTCTTGAACCACCTGCGCAACACCGACTATGATCACACCCTGACGCTGGAACTCTCCCCCCATGAATTCCCGCAGGACCAAGAGATCATCATTGCCAGCCTCAGGGAGATACTCGAATACCTGCGCAGGGAAACGGGAAAGGAAGGCGCTGCTCAAAACCCGGAGAGTCTCAGCCTCTGACCACGTAGACCGAGCATTTGGCGTTTTTCACGACCTTGTGGGAAACGCTCCCCAAGACCCGCCGTTTCAGAAAGCCCTTGCCGGAACTGCCGATGACGATGACATCGATGTTTTCACGTTCGGCAACCTCCAACAGCTCATCTGCGGGGTCTCCGTAGGCAACCTTCATCTCCAGGGGGATGCCGGCATCGGTGGCGTTCTTCTCGATGACGTAAAAGATCCGCTGCCGCAACTCCTCCCACTGGTCGGTCTCGGTGATCGGCGGTGCCGGCACGAAATCCGTAAAGGTGTTGCGCGGCGCATTGGGAAGCACCAGCAGCGCAACGATCCTGCTCTTGTAGGTGCCCTGGTTGGCCGAGGCCATTCTGACCGCCTCTTCGGCTGCCTTGTCCGACAGTGGCGAACCATCGATGGCCACCAGAATCTGTTTGGGGAAATTCAGCATCGATACCTCCGCATGGCCCGGCTTCCCCTTCTGCAGGCTGCAGCAGAGAAAACAGGCTCTTTTCTTTCTTGACAATTATAAAACGTTATTCTATATTTTCAAACAAGTATTTTCGTAACTTTATGCCTTAGTTTTCAACCAATTTCGGCTCAAACCGATAAGCACTCCAGAGGGGTGTCGAAAAAAATTAAAACAACTGGGACGATACAGCCCGCAAAACATCCCAGGCAGGTTTTTAGCTTGACAATCAACGGTTTTCTCCCTATTAATTTGGGGGTTGAGAATTTTTTTCGAGACAGGTGACGCACATGGCAAAAAAGGATAAGGCCGAATACATCATTCAGGCGGTAGATCACGCCCTTGACCTACTTGAGCAGTTTCATGACGATGTCGACGAACTTGGGGTAACTGAGCTCAGCAAGCGTCTCAAATTGCACAAAAACAACGTATTCAGGCTGCTTGCCACCCTGGAATCGAGAGGGTATATCGAGCAGAACAGGGTGACGGAAAACTACCGCCTCGGGCTCAAGACCCTGGAACTGGGGCAGACATTCATCAAGCAGATGGGGCTTTTGCGGCAGTCCCGCCCCGTCCTGGAAGCACTGGTGCGGGAGTGCAACGAAACCACCTATGTGGC
>JACRPV010000056.1 GCA_016223015.1 Geobacter sp.
AGCGAGGCCGGTCAGGCCGCTGCCGCGGGCGAGCCGGAACAGCACCGTCTCGGCCTGGTCGTCACGGGTGTGGGCGGTGAGAATATGGGTCGCGCCGGCGGCCGCGGCGGCGCGGCCGAGCAGCCGGTAGCGGGCCGTGCGCGCCGCCTCCTGCAGGCCGGTGGCCGGCTTGTCGCCGCTCCCCTTCAGGAGCATCTCGTCCACCGATTTGTAGGCGTCCTTCACCGCCTTTTCGGGGAAATAGACGTTGACGGTTATGATGGCGCAGGAAGCGAGCAGGGCGCAGCCGCAGCTCAGCAGCAGCTTGATGATCCTGGTTTGCATGGTGACCTCCTAAAGGGTAGTGATAAGCACTATACCACATGCTGCCGGGGTTGACACCCCTGATGGCTGCCGGCTATTCCTCCCATTTGAACTCCTGCACTGCGGGTGCGGCCGGGCCGGTATCTCCCGTGGAGGCCTTGCCCCTGGTTGCCGCCTCCTTGATGGCGTTGAAGAGGTTGTCCATGGCGATGCGGTTCTGGGCCTGGGCCACGGAGACGCTCAGGTCGCGGAATCCGAACAGGTTGGTGTGGGAGATGTCCAGGTTCTGGAAGGTCAGGTACCCCTGTTCCAGGGTGGCGCTGATCTCGGCACGGTCATAGGTGCGGTCGTCGCGAAAGAAGAACCCGCTCAGCTTCTTGTTGGCCAGCCGCTGCAGAAACTCCCTGCTGACGAGCATCCGTTCGCCGTTTCCCTCCCGGGCCCAGAGCGTGGTGAACCCGGTCATCCCTTTTTTCTCCTTTCCTTCGCCGTAAACGCTGACAATGCCGTCCACCCTGCCGGAAAGGTAGCCCCGGATCTTCGGGACGACGTTGCAGAGCTCTTTCAGGCTCAGGCTGTTGACGAGCAGGTCCCCCTTGTACTGCAGGTTTCTGTTCATGGCCAGATACCCCTTGCCCAGGATCGTTCCTTCGTAGAGCGAGGTCTGCAGGGATACGATCTCGGTGATGCCTTGTTTCGCCCGCATCTGCACGACCGTCTTCCCGAGTTCCAGCGGTCCGAAGGCGACCTTGTCGATGGTGACACTGTCTGTGCCCTTCTGCTGCTGCCGCATCAGGTCGAGCAGGCGGGGATAGTTGGCCCGGCTGAAGCTGAGGCTGGACAGGGGGGGGGAGGCAACAGCGCCGGAAAGCTCGAAGGAGAGGGGGATGCTGCCGCTGATCCCGCTTGCGTTGAACTTCTGCGCCGCAAGGTCGAGCTGCACGCCGTCCAGGAGGATGCTCCCCTCCAGGAGTTTCCTTTTGTCCCGCAGCGTTACGGTTCCGTTGGCGGCAACGTCGCCGGCCACGGTCGCCTCCTGCAGGGCGCGGGGGAGGGCGTTGACGAACGGGTCGATCAGGCTGTTGAGAGCGACCCTTGCCAGCGAAACGGTGAATCTTCCCGACCGCTCCGGCGAGGTGGCGTGCTCCAGCTCTCCCCGTGCGCTCAGGCTGGCTTCCCCGGCGGTGAAGAGCGCCTCGTCCAGGGAAAGCCGGTCTCCTGCCAGGGTGGCTGCGAGCCGGGCAGTGGCTCCGCTGAACAGGGTCTTGTTCCCTGCGTCGGCAAGGGCTATCCCGTCTGCGGCTGCGGCAAGGCGGCCGGCAAGCCCCTTGCTCCGGGAATAGCTGCCGCTGCCGGTTGCGTCCAAAAGCCCGTTGGCGACCGTCGCTTTTCCCGTTTTCCCGCCGAGCCGCGCCAGTTCGGCAAGCCTGGCCCTGGTGAGCGCCACGGTGAAGGTCGTCCCGTCGGTCGGCCGGAAAGGGGCAAAGGCAAAGGAACCGTGCAGTTCCCCGCCCAGTGCGGCCCCTGCAACCGTGCCGCTGGCCGCGGCGCGCGAAAGGTCCATCCGGAGGCCGGGGGCACCGACAAGGCTGCCGTTCCAGGCAAGCGCACCGCATGCCACCTCAACAGCCCCTTCGAGCCATTTACCGGTGCCGTCGGCCAGGTAGGCGCCGCGCAGGGTCCCGGTCACCCCTTTGGCCTCGACCTTCCCGGCGCGGATATCCGTCGTGCCGATCTCCATGGTCAGGGGGTATCTCGTTGCCGTGCCGAGGCGCTCCTTTTGCGGGAGGAGGGCGGTCAGGCGGGCAATGGAACCGCTGGTTTTGCCGAGGCTGATCGCCACGTTTTCCAGGGTGACGGTCTTCCCGTCGTACCGGAAGCCGAGCTTCGCCTTTCCCTGATCCGCGCCGACGGAGATCCCCTTGGCGCGGATATCCCCGGTGGCGCCGATGACGCCGCTCTTTCCGGTCAGCCGGCTGTCGATGCGCCCGTTTGCCAGGGCAAAGGACCTCTCTTCCCTGGAGCCCCTGACGCCTGCCAGCCGTGCCGCAAGGGTTGCGCTGAAGTCGCGCGGCCCGTCTCCCGTGGCGTCGAGGGCGCATGAGACCGTGCCCGCCGAGAGTCTGGTTTTGAGAGATTCGGGAAGCGGGGGGAGGTTGGCGAGCGATGTTTCCTGTATCCGGAGCGAGGCGGAGAGGGGAAGCGGGGCGGCCGGCCGGTAGCCGAGGTTCCCCGTGACCGGAATCCCGTTGATCGCGGCGGCAAAAGAGGGGATCTCCACCCGGACCGGTTTCAGCCGCGGGGAGAGGGCCACGCGAAACGGCGCATCCAGCCGTTGCAGCAGCGCCGGGCCGTGGGAAGAGGGTGTGGAGAATCTTCCCGAAACGAGGAAGAGGTCCTTTTCCCGTGCAAGGGCCAACGTGCCTGCCAGGCCGTCGACCAGCAGCAGCTTCTCCCGTGCCAGCCTGCCGTTGCGGAGGGTCACCTTTCCAGAGAGTTCGGTCACTCCGCGGACGGCATCGCCGGAGATCCGGAACCCGTCCCCTCCCAGCGTGCCGCCGATCTCCATCCGGCCGGGCGCGCCTGCCGGCACGAGCGTTGCCATCCGGCCAAGAGCGAGCGGCTCAAAGCTGCAGGTGCAGGAGAACCGGCGCGTCTGCCTCAAGTCTTCCACGCTGCCAAAGGCATGCAGCCGGACCAGGTTGTTCAGTGCCAGGGACAGCCTCTCCAGCTCTCCCCTGTCCTTGGCCGTGTTGTAGCGGGCGCTGAAGCTGAGGTCGGCGGCAAGGGGGAGTGGTGCTGTGCCCATGGCAAGGGAGAGTTCCCTGACCCCGAGTTCGCCTGTCATCTGCAGCTTGCCCCCCTGCAGCGAAGCGGTCGCCCGGAGGCTTCCCTTTCCCCCCTGGAGACGGGCCGGCATTCGGGCATGCAGCATGGCGGCCATGCCCCCGACGGAGAAGGCAGGGGCAGAGAGGGTCAGGTCGAATGACGGTTTGGCGCCCATGCGGGCCGAACCGGCCAGTCGAAAGGGGTCCCCGGCGCCATCCTCGAAGGTCAGCTCAAGGTCGGAACCGCTCGACCCTTTCGTGGCAAGGTTATGGAGCTTGAGCCCGATCCCCTTCACCTCCCGGTCGTTCACCCTGATCGAGCCGTCCCTGAGGGTCAGCTGGCTGATGATGATCTCCGCGCCGGGTTTCTTCTTGGCCAGGGTTTTGCCGGTGGATTTTTTCTTGCCGAAGCGACGGAGCAGGTCGGAGAAATTCCAGGCGCCAACGCTGTTTTTCAGGAGATGGAGCCGGACCCCTTCCAGGGAGATGAGTCGGAAACTCCGTTTCGCCGTTGCCAGGGAGCTTAAGCGGGGTGAAACGGTGAGCGTCTCCACGGAAGCCAGGTTGCCGGCAGGAAAGCCGGACGGGTTGGCCAGGGTAACCCCTTTGAGGGTGAGGGTGGTGCCGGAGAGCTGCAGGCCGGCTACCTGTGTCTTCTGATGGAGGAACGAGGTGAGGAATCGCGAGAGATGGGCGGCTGCCAGCGGGGTGGCCAGGTAGACCTTGAGGGAGATGGCACCAAGGGCGAGGATCACCGCCAGCGCAAGCGGAATGCGCCATGGAATCCTGCGGACGACCTGCCCGCCGTTATCCGTTCCGTTCGTCATCTGCTCCTTCTCCGTAAGGTGACTGTAGCCGGGAATCGCCTCGTTGGCAAGGGGCAGCGCGCCGGTGACCCGGCCCGAAACGGACAGGCCCCGCTCTCCTTATGGGGCAAGGAGGGCGGGGCCTGTCCGTTTACCGGTCGATAAATTCAGCAGGAATGTGGACAAAGACGGTAAACCCTTATAGCAGGCGTGTGATAAGGGATATGATCATGGGATAATACGCTCAATGAGCCTGTACGGATTTCTCTGGCAGGATCGCCAGCCGTAATCCCATACTGTGCAGGATATTGAAAAGAGTTTTTAGTTCAGGGTTTCCCCGTTTAGAGAGCGCACGATAAAGATTCTCGCGTTTGATGTGGGCACGTTCAGCCACTGCTGCCATGCCGCCGCTTGCCTGGGCGACTCGCCGCATGGCAAGCAATATAACCTCTTTATCGCCGTCCTCGATAGCTGCGTTAAGGTATTCGGCGGCGTTCTCCGAGTCTTTCAGCCACTCATGCAGGTCTTGTTCGTAATCGGTCATGGGCCTCATGATCTTCTCTCCTGATGGTCCATCCAATATTCCTTCGCCGTCTCAATGTCTCGTCTTTGTGTGCTCTTGTCGCCGCCGATCAAAAGCAAGACGACCTGATTGCCTTCAAGGGCATAATAGACGCGATATCCAGGGCCGTAGTTGATTCGCAGCTCCATGACACCAGCACCAACAGATTTATGATCCCCAAGGTTGCCGAGCTCAACTCGTTCAAGCCCTGTGGTTATGCGAGCAATTGCCGTACGGTCACGCAGCTTGTAGAGCCATTCTCTGAAAGGCTTTCTTCCGGAGCCATCGATGTAGTACGTAAGCTTGAATGCCGTAGCCATTGTCTGCATAGTTATTTGTATCGCATAGGATACTAATTGTCAATTGTGCCGTAGCTTCACGGAGTAGAATTGAGAACAAGGACCTCCCGCTGGATCAAGGCTGTAAGGTGCTGAAATTTAAAACATGCTTCATAGACATAACACCAGGTGAAACCATCGAAAAAACTACGTCAGGTTCCAGACGATCATTTCCCAGATGTCTTTCCAGCTCTTGGCGATCTCGGTGACAACGGTCGGTTCGAAGCCGCAGTGCATCATGCACTGGGCGCAGCGCTCGTCCCGGCCGACGCCGTAGCGGTTCCAGTCGGTCTTTTCCATCATCTCCCGGAAGGTAGGATAGTGGGTGTCGGTGATCAGGTAACAGGGGGCCTTCCATCCCTGGGGGTTGCGGGTCGGGTTGCCCCAGGGCGTGCACTGGAGCTGCTTTTCCCCCTTGAGGAAGCGGAGGTACATGGGGGTGGACCAGAAGCGGAACCGCTTGCTCATCTCGAAGACCTGGGCGAACTTCCGTTCGATCTCCCGGCGCACCAGGAACATGTCTTCCCCTACTGCCTCGTAGTCGAAGCCGGGGGCCACCAGCAGGCCGTCGACGCCGATGTCGGTCATCTGGGAGAAGAGCATCTCGATCTCCACCAGGTCGGTGTCCTTGAAGATGGTGGTGTTGGTGCAGACCCTGAAACCGAGTTTCTTCGCCTTCTTGATCCCCTCCACGGCGATCTTGAAGGTCCCTTTCCGCTCCAGTATCCGGTCGTGGGTCTCTTCCAGCCCGTCCATGTGCACGGTGAGGGTGAAATTGGGGCGGGGCCTCATGGCACCTAGGGCGTTTTCCAGCAGCAGGCCGCTGGTGCAGAAGTAGATATGCTTTCCCCGCTGCAGGACCCCCTCGACCAGCTTCCCGGATCCGGCCGCAGCCGGAACAGGCCAGGTTGCAGAGGTGGGTCGGTTCCAGCATCAGGACCAGCGGATACTTGTCGATCTTCTTCATGTTGTTGGAGATGATGTATCTGGTCAGGTCATAGTTGAGTCGCCAGGGGAAACGCATAATTTTGTCATGTTCCTTTCAAAAGTAAGAAGAAAAACGCATCCGCAGATGTCACAGAGAAGCGGAGAATGGTCAGATGCGATCAGGTGTCATCTGCGTTCATCTGCGGTTGATTGGTCCTGATGTTACTTCACCCGTGCCAGGTGCTGGGTGACGACGGTGGATGCGAGAAACTCCTCGCAAGTGGCTGCGATGCCCGTGGCATCGAGCCCCAGGTCCTCCCGGAGCTGGGCCTGGCTCCCCTGTTCGATGAAGCGGTCCGGGATGCCGATCCGCTTGACGCGGATGTCGGTGCGCCCTTCGTCGGCCAGAAGTTCCAGGACCGCGGTGCCGAATCCGCCCTGGAGCGCGTTTTCCTCTACCGTTACCAGCAGGCCGGTACGGGATGCCGCGTTGAGGATCAGTTCACGGTCCAGCGGCTTGACGAAGCGGGCATTGATGACCGTGGCGCGGATTCCTCGCTGCCCCAGGAGGCCTGCAGCCTCCAGCGCCGGGTAGACGGTGGAGCCGATGGCCACGATGGCCAGGTCGTTGCCGTCGGCAAGTTGCTCGCCCTTGCCGATGGGAAGCTCGCGCAGTTCCTGGTCGAGCGGGACGCCGTAGCCGTTGCCGCGCGGGTAGCGGAGCGAGATGGGACGGCCCGAGTAGAGCGCCGTCTTGAGCATGTGCTGCAGCTCGTTCTCGTCCTTGGGGGCCATGACCGTCATCTCGGGGAGATGGCGCAGAAAGGAGAGGTCGAAGGTGCCGTGGTGCGTCGGGCCGTCGTCGCCAACCAGCCCGCCCCGGTCGAGGCACATGGTGACCGGCAGCTTCTGCAGGCAGATGTCGTGGAAGACCTGGTCATAGGCCCGCTGCAGAAAGGTGGAGTAGATCGCCGCCACCGGCCTGAACCCTTCGGCGGCAAGACCCGCGGCAAAGGTCAGGGCATGCTGTTCTGCGATCCCCACATCGAAGAACCGGGCCGGGAATTCCCGGCAAAAGGGGGTAAGCCCGGTGCCGTCCGGCATGGCCGCGGTAATGGCGACAATCTTGTCGTCCTCGCGGGCCAGCTTCTGCATCGCCTGACCGAAGACGCCCGTATAGGAAGGGGCGCCGGCCTTGGCGGCCTTGACCTTGCCGGTGGCCAGGTCAAAGGGACCGACACCGTGGAACTGGTCCGGGGTCCGTTCGGCAGGCTCGTACCCCTTCCCCTTGGTGGTCATCAGGTGGACCAGTACCGGTCCCTCCAGGGTACGGACATTCTGGAAGATCTCCAGCAACTGCGGCAGGTCGTGGCCGTTGATCGGGCCGATATATTCGAAGCCGAGCGCCTCGAACAGCATCCCCGGCGTCAGGAACCCCTTCAGGGAGTGCTCGGCCCGGCGGGCGAACTTGAGGATGTTGTGCCCCACGGCCGGGATATTCTCCAGAAGCCCCTGCATCACCTTTTTCAGGTCGCGGAAATCGTTGCCGCTCAGCTTGCGGGAGACAAAGGTGGAAAATGCCCCCACGTTCTTGGAGATGGACATCTCGTTGTCGTTCAGGACCACGATCAGGTTTTTCCGCAGGTGGCCGGCCTGGTTGAGCGCCTCAAAGGCCATGCCGCCGGTGAGGGAACCGTCGCCGATGACGGCCACGACCTTGTTCCGGGAGCCGCGCAGGTCGTTGGCCACGGTCATTCCCAGGCCGGCGGAGATGGAGGTGGAGGAGTGGCCGGCGCCGAAGGCGTCATGGGGCGACTCGGACCTCTTGGGGAAACCCGATATGCCCTTGTACTGGCGCTGGGTATGGAACTGGTCACGTCTGCCGGTGACGATCTTGTGGGTATAGGCCTGGTGCCCCACGTCCCAGACAAACTGGTCGTTGGGGGAATCGAAGCAGTGGTGCAGCGCCAGGGTCAATTCCACGCAGCCGAGATTGGATGCGAGATGGCCGCCGGTTTTGGAGACGTTGTCCAGCAGGAACCGGCGCACTTCGTCGGCGAGTTTGACCAGCTCTTCGGCAGGAAGACGTTTCAGGTCGGCCGGGCTGTCGATGGTATTGAGTAATGGGTACATAAGTCCTCCAGTATGAGCCGTGTAACGTGAATCGTGAGCTACCGGACGTAGCCGTTGCTGCGAAACCACTCCACTGCCGTGCCCAGGGCCTCTAGGGCCGGTCGTTGCGGCAGTCCCAGTTCACGGACCGCCTTGGACGAGTCGAAGTACATGAACTTGCGGGCCATCTGGACACCTGCCAGCGGTATCAGCGGCTCGCGGCCGGTAAGCCGGGAAATGGCCTCGTTGCAATATGCAGCGGCGAGGATAGGAGCGTAGGGGAGCCGCACCTTTGGTGCGGGGATTCCCGTGATCTGGGCCAGGAGGTCGAAAATCCGCTGCAGGGTCAGGTTCTCGTTACCGAGGATGTACTTCTCGCCGATCCGCCCCTTGCGGGCTGCCAGGATGTGGCCGCGAGCGCAGTCGGTCACGTCGATGATGTTCAGCCCCGTATCCAGGTAGGCCGGCATCTTCCGGTTGAGGAAGTCGACGATGATCTTGCCGGTCGGGGTCGGTTTCACGTCGCCTCCTCCCACCGGGGTGGAGGGGTTGACGATGACCAGCGGCAGCCCTTGCGCCAGGAAGGACTGGGCCTCCCGTTCGGCCAGGAACTTGCTCTTCTTGTAGTCCCCCACCATGTCGGCAAAGGCGACCGGGGTCGTCTCGGTGCCCGGCGTGCCGTCGCCCGGATTCCCCAGGGTGCCGACGCTGCTGGTGTAGACGACGCGGGCCAGCCGGTTCGCCAGGGCCGCCTCCAGGATGTTGCGGGTGCCGGCGACGTTGCTCTCGTACATCTCTGCCGGATTCCGCGTCCAGAGGCGATAGTCGGCCGCGGCATGGAAGAGGACGTCGCACTCCTCCAGACCGGCACGGAGATTGACTCCGTCCCGCAGGTCCCCTTCCCAGAGCTCGATCGTGAGCCCTTCAAGGTTGCGGCGGTCCGAACCGGGCCGCACCAGCACCCTGACCGAACAGCCATCCTTCAGGAGTTCCCTGACGAGGCTTGCGCCTATGAAACCGGTTGCACCGGTGACGAATGCTTTCATAAAAAACGAATAAAAGGTGGAAGGTGACAGATTCCGCTTCTCACCCCCCACCCTTCACTTTGTGCTGATCCGCCGGATTTCGCCCGGTGGCGCCTTATCCCTTCCTCTTTCTGCTGAGGGAACGGTAGGTCCCCAGCGCGGTCAGAGGGAAGCAGTTGCGGTAGATATGGTACTTGATCATGAAGAACTTGGGGAAACCGGTACCGGTGTACTGGTCTTCGTCCCAGGTGCCGTCGGCTTTCTGGGTGTCCAGGAGGTACTGAATCCCCCTGCCCACCTCCGGCGCATCGACCTCGCCGGCCGTCATGAGGGCCAGAAGCGCCCAGCCGGTCTGGGATGCGGTACTGGGGCCGATCCCCGCCAGGGAGGGGTCCAAGTAGGACTCGCAGGTTTCTCCCCAGCCGCCGTCGGCGTTCTGCTTCGATTTCATCCAGTCGATGGCCCTGCGGATGTAGGCCTGGTTGGGGTTTTCCCCCATGGCGCTCAGGCCCGACAGTACCGACCAGGTGCCGTAGATGTAGTTGACCCCCCAACGTCCCCACCAGGAGCCGTCCGGTTCCTGCTCGCGGCGGAGAAAGTCCAGGGCTCGGACCGCAACCGGGTCCTCCTTGGAATAGCCGAAGGTTCCCATCAGCTCCATCATCCTGCCGGTCAGGTCTGCAGTCGGCGGGTCGATGAGCGCCTCCAGGTCGGCAAAGGGGATCTTGTTCAGGAGGTGCTTGGTGTTGTCCTTGTCAAAGGCGCCCCAGCCGCCGTTCTTGCTCTGCATGCCGAGGCACCAGTCGATGCCCCGCTGGATCGCATCCTGCTTGATCTTCTCGTTCTTTACCTGCACGTCCTTGATGGCCATCATGACGAAACCGGAATCATCCACATCGGGGTACCAGTCGTTGAGGAACTCGAAGGCCCAGCCGCCCGGTTTCAGGTTGGGACCCTTGATCTTCCAGTCCCCGTCCTTGCGGACCTCGCGGTCGAGCAGCCATTGCGCGGCCTTGACCAGCGCGGGATGGTCGGTGGGGACTCCAGCCTCTACCAGCGCCTTCAGGGCCAGGGCAGTGTCCCAGAGCGGCGAGACGCACGACTGGAGCACCAGCGACTCATCGTCCTCGATGCAGAAGTTTGCCAGGGCCTGCATCCCCTTGGCAACGGCGGGGTGGTCGTTGGCATAGCCGAGGCAGTGCAGGGATAGTACCGAGTTGAGCATGGCCGGCTGGATGCCGCCCCAGTCTCCGGTCGGTTCCTGGTGCTCCAGCACCCATTTTTCCGCAGCTGCCATACCCTTGTTCTTCAGGGGCCGGATCGGGTTCCCCTCGTAGACCTTCAGCAGGTGATCCAGGCCGATGAAGAAGTTCTTCCAGGTGAAGATGCCGTTTTCCTTGGTAAAGGTATAGTCCATGGGGCGCGGCGGACGGACGTAGAGCTCCTGGACCCTGGCCCAGGGGGGAAGCTTGCGGACCGGGCGCATGGTCATGGTGATGGAGAGCGGGATGATCGTTGCCCGCGACCAGCTGGAGAGCTCGTACATGTTGAAATAGGCCCAGTTGGGGAGCAGCATCAGCTCGATCGGCATGGACGGAACGCCGAGCCAGGAGAACTCGCCGAACAGGGCGAGGAAGATCTTGGTGAAGACCCGCGCCTTGAGGATTCCCCCCTTGGAGAGGATGAAATCCCGCGCCTTGACCATGGAGGGATGGTCTGCCGGATAGCCGGCCAGCTTGAGGGCGAAATAGGCCTCGATGGTGGTGGAGAGATCGCCTGGGCCGCCGTACCAGAGGGACCAGTGCCCTTCGGCGGTCTGCTGGCGGAGCAGGTAGTTGGCCATCTTCCGCTCTTTCGCCTTGTCGACGATCCCCATGAAATGGAAGAGCATGACGTATTCGGCGGTGATGGTGACGTTTGATTCCAGTTCCGCCCACCAGTACCCCTGGGGGAGCTGCTCGCGGAAGAAGAACTCGCAGGTCCGCTCGATGGCCAGATCCAGCGGGCTGGTCGTCTCGTTCTCCTTTTTCTTCCAGATCGAGGCGGGGAGGTGGTGGATCTTGGCTCCCGGCTTGGCTGCCGGTTTGATCTCAGGTTCGGCAGTCACGCCGTTGAATGAGGTGAGTGCATGGGATATGGGGTGCTTGCAGGGGGTCATCGCCATGGGTACTCCTTGATAACAGTGCGTAATTTCATGGGTATTCCGTGAGGGGGAGCGAATCTGCCCCCGAAATCAGGTAGTCTTATCATATTTTGGTGAAAAGATACACCCTTTTTCCGCTTAACCGGCTGTAATGCCCTGTAGATACAGGAGATAGGCAGCGCTTTGGTTGATTTGCCGAAAGAGCTGTGCTACTAACAGACGGCTCATGCTCCGGCGCGAGCAACCGATACTGCATTGACGCTTGCGAGCCCGCAGGCGCGAAAGAAGGAACCATGAAGAACGATACCACCCCGTACCGCGGCCTGTTCGGTTTCATCGTGCGCCGGCCGCGGCTGATCCTCGCCTGCGCCCTGCTCCTGTCGCTCTTGTCGGTGGTCTATACCTGGCAGCGGATGGAGTTCCTCACCGGCCGCGACGACCTGATGCCGAAGAACACCCAGTTCCACCGCGACTACCGGGCCTGGCGCGCGGAGTTCGGCGACATGGAGGAGATCGTCGTCGTCATCGAGTCGAACGACCAGGAAAAGGCAGGGCGCTTCGGCGAGGAACTGCAGGCGCGGCTTCAGAAGCGGAAGGACCTGGTGCAGGAGATCTTCTTCCCCTTTGACATGCCCTTTTTCAAGAAGAACGGTCTCCTCTTCATGCCGCTGGAAGACCTGCAGTCGCTGCGGGACAACCTGCTTCTGGCGAAACCGGTGCTGAAAGAGCTGGCCGCGGCGCCGTCGGTCCAGACCCTCTTCACCACACTGACCAACCAGATGGACGGCTACCTTGCCGCTGCTCCAGGTACTCCCGGCCGCGACCGGGAGCTTGCCGGGCTGTCGTTCATGCTGACCAGCCTGGGGCGGGGTATCGGCGCCTTTGCCGCCAGCGGCACGGCCGAGTTCTCCCTCCAGGAGTTCTTCTTTCGCGGCAGGGACGGCAAGGAGTCGGCCATTGCCAAGGCAGGGCAGATGCAGATCATGACCATCCTGCCGGTAAAGGAACAGGGGAGCTTCGTCCCGGCGGAGCAGACCATCTCCCTGATCCGCACCACGTTGGCTGAACTGGCCAAGCGGCCGGAATTCAAGGGGGTGACTGCCGGGCTCACCGGCGTGCCGGTGCTGGAGCACGAGGAGATGGCCACCAGCGACCGTGACATCAAGATCGCCACGGCCCTTTCCCTGGCGCTGACCGTGGTGCTGCTCCTGGTCTCCTTCCGGGGGGTGCTGAACGTGGTTGCCGCCATGATCTCCCTGATCGTCGCCATCTGCCTCTCCTTCGGCTTTGCCACCCTGGCGGTCGGCAGGCTCAACATCCTCTCCATGGTCTTTGCCGTCATGCTGATCGGCATCGGTATCGAGTACGGCATCCAGGTGGTGCTCCGGAGCCAGGAGGAGCTGAACAGCGGCAGCGACGAACTGGCGGCGATTGCCGCGGGGCTCAACCGGAACATCTGGGGGATCGTCATGGCAGCGGCCACCGTGGCTGCGGCATTCCTGACCTTCGTCTTCACCGATTTCAAGGGGATTGCCGAACTGGGGATCATTGCCGGCGGCGGGGTGGTGATCTGCGTGCTGGTCACCTTTACGGTCCTGCCGGGGCTGATGGCCAGGAGGTTGCTCTTCGGCCACCCGCGGGTGGTGGTGGCCCTTGCCATTCTTCTCTGCGGCGCCTCGCTCTACCCCCTGAGCCGGATCGGCTTCGACTACAACCTCATGAACCTGCAGGCCAAGGGGCTGGAGTCGGTCAACTACGCCTACAAGCTGATGAAGAGCAAGGAGAACTCCGGCTACTTTGCCGTGTCGATCGCCGATTCGGCAGCCGATGCCGCTGCAAAAACGGCCCGACTGGAGGCTCTGCCGACCGTGGATCACGTGGTGAGCCTCAATTCGTTCATTCCCGACCACCAGGCGGAGAAGATCGCCCTGCTGCGCGGCCTGCGCCGGGATCTGGCCGATATCCGGCCGGTCCCCTACAGCGAGGATCTCCAGCTGATGGCGCTTCCCGAGGTGTTCGAGCGGTTCAGGAACACCGTGGAGAAGCTGAAGGTGACGCTGGACCGGGAGAAGAGTCCGGAGGCCAAGCCGGTGGGGGAATTCCTCAAGACCCTGGACGCCTTTTTCGCCAAATTGGAGAAAAACCGTTCCACCAATGCCACCGGCATGTTGCGGGATTTCCAGGGGGGGATGCTGGCCGAGCTGCCCGACAAGCTCGGCCTGATGATGGCGAGCCTGGAGCCGACCGGGGTGACCCCGGCCGATGTCCCGAAGGAGCTGGTCGACCGGTTCAGGGGAAAGCACGGGAAATACCTTTTGCAGGTGGCGCCGAAGAACGAGATCTTCGACCGGGAGCCGCTCAAGGCCTTCCTGGACGATGTCCGCAGCGTCGATCCGCACGCCACCGGGGAGCCGGTGATGGTCTACGAATCGATGACCATCATGCGCGACGCCTATCGCGGCGCCTTTGTCTATGCATTTGTCGCCATCGTGGTCATCCTGCTGGTCGCCTTCCGCAGCATCAGGTATGCGGTCATCGGCCTGGTGCCGCTGGTGGTGGGGCTTCTCTTCATGGTCTCCGGCATGTGGCTTTTGGGGATCAGCTTCAACTCGGCCAATATCATCGTCATGCCGCTGGTGCTGGGGATTGCCGTCGATTCGGGGATCTACCTGATCAACCGCTACCGCCGCGAGGGGGAGAGCGCCGAGGCGGTGGTGACCAGCAGTACCGGCGTCGGGGTGATCCTCAATACCCTGACCATCATGGTCAGCTTCGGCGCGCTGATGGTGGCGCACCACCAGGGGGTCTTCAGCATCGGCGCGGTGATGTCGCTGGGGATGCTCGCCTGCCAGGTTGCCTTTGTCATTGTCCTGCCGGCGGTGCTGAAG
This sequence comes from Geobacter sp., assembly GCA_016223015.1. Lineage (GTDB taxonomy): Bacteria > Desulfobacterota > Desulfuromonadia > Geobacterales > DSM-12255 > Geoanaerobacter. Next base: position 13,933 of record JACRPV010000056.1, read on the forward strand.
CTCGCCTGCGGGCGCTAGAACGGAGCGGATTTATGAGCCCCGAATCTCATGCGGACCTGCGCGGCGCGGTTGCCCTGGCCCACTCTTACCTTCTCGAACGGGTCAGGCCGGGCGACCGGGTGGTGGACGCCACCTGCGGCAACGGCAACGACACCCTGCTGCTGGCCCGCCTGGTGGGGGAGACGGGCCGGGTCTCGGCCTTCGACATCCAGGAGGAGGCGCTGCGGGCCACTGCACAACTGCTCGACGAGGCGGGCTGCCGGCAGCAGGTGGAACTGATCGCCACCGGGCACGAACGGCTGGCCGAACTGGTTGCAGAGCCGCTCAAGGCCGTGGTCTTCAACCTGGGATATCTGCCGGGCGGCGACAAGGGGTGCGTGACCCGGCCAGATACCACCGTTACTGCGCTGGAAGCGGCATGCCAGCTGATCGTGCCGGGAGGGTGCCTGCTGGTGGCGCTCTATCCGGGGCATCCGGGCGGGGCAGAGGAATGCGCCGCGGTGGAGGGATGGGGGGCCGCGCTCCCGCCGCACCTCTTTAATGTCTGGCTGCATCGCCAGCTCAACCGTCCGGACACAGCCCCCTACCTGCTGCAGGCGGAAAAAAGAACGAGACCCCGGTCTGCGTGAGGCCGGCATGTTTTGCCCCTTGACACCCGGTCCCCTTTGTCGGCAGAATCCCATCCCATGACCCTTGTCTCCAAGCTGCTGCCATTCCTGTTCGTGCTCCCCCCCCTGGCCTATGCCTTCATCTCCCTCTGGTGCGCGTGGCGCTATTTCTCCAGGCCCCGGCCGGTTGCCGGGGAACTGCCGCCGGTTACCATCCTCAAGCCGGTCAAGGGGATGGATGCCGACAGCTTCGAGAACTTCGCTTCATTCTGTTGTCAGGAATATCCCGCCTTCCAGATCGTCTTTGCCGTTGCCGCGGCCGACGACCCGGCCCTGCCGGTGATCCGGCGGCTGATGGCCGAATTCCCCGCCGTCGACATCGCCCTGGTGGTGGACGACCGGATCTACGGCCCCAATTACAAGGTCTGCAACCTGATGAATGCCTACCCGCAGGCCCGCTACGACCTGATCATCGTCTGCGACAGCGACATCCGGGTGGGGCCGCGATATCTGCAGGAGGTCTGCGCCCTGTTCGGCGACCCGCAGGTCGGGCTGGTCACCTCCCTCTACCGCACCACCGGCGTCCATGGGAGCGCCTGCGCCCTGGAGGCGCTCGGCTTTACGGCCGAGATGATCCCCAATGTCATGGTGGCCATGCAACTGGAAGGGCTCTCCTTTGCCCTGGGCGCATCCATGGCGGTCAGGCGGGAGGCCCTGGAGCGGATCGGCGGTTTTGCCGCCCTGGTGGACTACCTGGCCGACGACTACCAGCTGGGGAACAAGGTCCATGGTGCCGGCTTTCGGCTGGAGCTTTCGGACTGCTTTGTCGAGAGCGTCATGCACCGGGAGCGGCTGAGTACGGTCCTCTCCCGGCAGCTCAGGTGGTGCCGCACCATGCGGGTGTCGCGGCCGGGCGGCTATTTCGCCTCCGGCATCACCCAGCCCTTTCCCGCTGCCCTGGCAGCCGTGGTTGCCGGTCTGCTGGCCGGGTCAGCCGCCTGGGGATGGGCCGCGGCAGGCCTTCTCTACGGGGTGCGCGCCGTTATCGTTTCGCTGTTCAGCCAACGCTATGTGCGGGACAGGCTGTTGCCACGGTATCTCTGGCTTCTGCTGCCGCGCGACTGTCTTGCCTTTGCCACGTGGGCACTGGCGTTTGCCGGCAACCGCGTGACCTGGCGGGGGCATCGCTATCTGGTGCGCCAGGGGGGGCGGATGGAGGAGATCGCATGACCGTAAAAAGGCGCTTGACGGGGTGGGGGGCGGATGTGCGCACGGCTCGCCTGATCTTTGTCGGCGAGCTCCACGACAACCAGGAGCACCACCGCCTGCAGCTGGAGATGATCAAGGCGCTGCAGGCCTCGGGGAGCAGGCTGGCCATCGGTATGGAGATGTTTCGCGCCGAAAGCCAGCCGGCCCTGGACCGCTGGGTCGCCGGCAGCATGGACCTGCTGGAGTTCATGGCAATCTACCGCGACAACTGGACCATCCCCTGGGAGGCGTACAACGAGATCCTGCTCTATGCCCGCAACAACCGGATTCCCCTGGTGGCGCTCAATGCGCCCCGCGAGATCATGCAGAAGGTCTATCGCCAGGGATTCGGCTCGCTTACCCCGGAAGAGCTGCGCAACCTGCCGCAAGACGTTACCTGCCGGGTGGACAGGCCGTACATGGACTTCGTGCGGCGCAGTTTCGTCTGGCACAGCGCCGACGATGCGATGCTCCGGTATTTCTGCGAGGCCCAGCTTTTGCGGAACAAGGTGATGGCAGACCGGCTCAATGCCTATCTCCGCAAGGAGCCGGCACGGCAGATGATCGTGGTGACCGGGGTGGGACATGCCTTACGGTGGGGGGTGCCGGACGAATTCGCCGGACTGTCGCACGTCGAGATGCGGATCGTGATCCCCCAACTGAGTGAGACAACGGCAGAATCCCTGCACAAGGAAGATGCGGATTACGTGATGCGGTAGGTGGGATCAGCTCAGCTGCAGTTCTTTGCGGGAGAGGTAGCTGTAGAACTCGTCCATGACCCGGTTCTTGTTTTCGCACTGGGCGCTGATGATGTTCTTCAGGTGGAGAAAGGCGTCCACGTCCACCAGCTGGAATTCGCAGCCGATGCCGGCGTCATCCTGCCTGACGATAACACCGCAGACGTCGATGTATTCCTCATTGTTCGGGGCCACATCCTGGCTGAGGGGAATGGTGAGCTCCACGATGGTGTCGGGTTCTAACTTTGGAGAAGCCTTCACGTAGATACCATAGAGTGAAAGATTTTCCGACATCCCGCGATACCATTGCCCCTTGGCGCTGATCAGCACCTCCCGTTGGAACGGTATCCTGGTAAATCTTCTCGTTTCACCCATTGAAGTTTCTCCCCTCGTGTCGGTGCAGAGCATCGGACAACAAACCCACAGCAACAAAGAGGCGAAGCATTCGTTGCTCTATCTCGTTCAGCAATTTTGGTGCCGTTATCCTGGCTGCCCGCGTTGATTCCCCCGGTTTTTTCTGTACTTGCTGATTTTTTGTAGGGAAATGAGACGGTATTTATGGAGGCGGCCGGCTTTTCCACGGGAGTTCGGCCCGTTGCCGTCAAAATTATGTAAGGCAATCCGACAGATATTCGGATTATTTGACACCAATGTTGGGACAGGGCAGTATGGCTGCATGGCTCGGCAGGGGAGAGGAACGGGCTCTTGTCCGGTTCCTTTTTTGTTGACAAAACGGCCTTCTGCTCCGCAATATACGTGCTTCTTCAGGCAATACGGACAAACACGAGTCGTTTTATGAGCGGAGGAGGCGTGGACAAGACCGCCAAGATGCTGATGCAGGGTAACGAGGCCCTGGCCCGCGGTCTGGTGGAGCATGGCTGCGCTGTTGCGGCTTCCTATCCCGGCACGCCGGCATCGGAAATCCTGACGGCGGTGCAGGCCTGGCAAAAGGCCACAGGCGCGGTCATGCATGTCGAATGGGCGGTCAACGAAAAGGTCGCCTTCGAGATCGCCTATGCCGCCAGCCAGAGCGGCCTGCGGGCTGCCACCGCCATGAAGCAGGTGGGTCTCAACGTGGCTGCCGATCCCCTCATGAGCGCTGCCTATCTCGGCACGGTCGGCGGCTTCGTGGTGGTCTCGGCCGACGACCCCGGCCGCCATTCCTCACAGACGGAACATGATTCGCGGCTGATGGGCATGATGGCCACGATCCCGGTCCTCGATCCTGCTTCCC
>JACRPV010000077.1:0-13761 GCA_016223015.1 Geobacter sp.
GCGTGGGTTTCGATATGGCGGGGGTCCATCCACTCATTGAGGATGTTGACGGTCTCCCCCTTGCCGGCGCAGTCCACCCCGGCGATCAGGATGATGACTGGGAAGCGCTGCGACTGCAGGAGGTCAATCTGGACATCCAGGAGCGCCTCCCGCAGGGGAGGGATCTCCCGCTTGTAGGTTGCCTTGTCGATCTTGTGGCCGAGTTCCGCTGATTCGAACATGTAGCCCTCCATCTGCCGGGGATCTCCGTTGTCGACCTCCAGTGTACCACAGTATGGCGGTTCTGCTCGTTCCTCGTCCGTCAGGATGAGGCGCTGCCGGCTCCATCCGGGACCGCCTCCAGCTCCAGCCCGAGATCGAAGGCGGTCTGGAGGAGATCTCCCTTGGCCTGGCCCCCGAACTGCTCGACCGACAGGTCGTCCCGGCCATGGAGGCGGATCCGGAAGGTGCTCCGTTCCAGCCGGAAATCAAGGGAGCTGACTGCGCTGTTGCGGCGCCGGTCGAGGCCGTCGGCGAGCCTGAGGATGCCGCCGAGGCGGGAGACCAGCAGCCGGTCCGCCGGCGAGAGCCGCATGTACTGGTCATGTTTCTTCTTGGGGAGCGATTTGCGGTGGTAGCGGGCCACATGGGCGATCAGTTCCCGCTCCCGCGGGGTGAAACCGAAGAGGTCCGCGTGCCGGATCAGGTGGTAGGAATGTTTGTGATGGCTGGAATAGTTGATGAAGTAGCCGACGTCATGGAGGATGGCGGCCGCCTCCAGGATGCGGCGGGCACTGTCGCCGAGTTTGTACGGTTTGGCCAGTCCTGCAAAGATCTCCAGCGACAGCCTGGCCACCTGGAGCGAATGCCGTTCGTCGAAGTGGCAGGATGCGGCAAAATCGAGGAGCGATGCCCGCCAGGAGCGGCTCCGCTTCCCTGCGTCCACCAGCTTGTGCCGGTGGAGCCCCTTGAGGATCAGCCCCTCCCTGATGCCCCGCTCGTTGACCCGCAGGAGGTTGGCCTGGGCTATATCCATCAGCTCGTCCACCACCGTTACCCCGGCGATGATGATGTCCGCCCGGTCCGGGTTGAGGCCGGGGATGGAGCGGAGCTCGCGCGTGTTCTTGCGCAGCAGCATGGCCAGCAGGTGGACCACGTCGGAGCGGAGCAGTTCGTAGCCATGGAGCGACCCGTATTCCTCGCGGCGCGAGGCCATGATCATGGAGCCGATGGCGGTGATGGTGCCGCCCGACCCGATCAGGCCGGCCGTGGGGATCAGTTCGGAGGCAAAGGTGCTCTTGATGGTTTTGCGGATCTGGCGGCGCAGGCGCTGGTGTTCGCGGTCCGTGACCGGGTCGGAGCGGAGAAAGGTCTCGGTCAGGTAGACGGCGCCGAGCTCCAGGGAGGTGATCTCGTCGATGTGGTGGCCGACGGTGGTCACCAGCTCCAGGCTGCCGCCGCCGATATCGACCAGCAGTTGCCGCGTCCCTTCCAGCTCGAAGTTGTTGAAGGCGCTGTAGGCGGCCAGTTCGGCCTCCTCCTCGCCACTGATGACGCTGACGTCGAGCCCGGTCTCCTGTCGGATCGCCTCGATGAACTCGGCCCCGTTGGCTGCCTTACGCACGGCGCTGGTGGCGACCGCTTCGATGGCGCGGACCCCGAACCCCTCGATGATCTTCTTCAGGCGGGAGAGGGCGTCCATGGCCCGTTTGCAGGCGGCAGGAGAGATGACGCCGTTTTCGTGCAGCCCTTCGCCCAGCCGCACTGCCACCTTCTCGTCGTCGAGCACCCTGGTGGCGCCGGTAGGGTCGACCTCCACCACGATGCTCCGGATGGAGTTGGTGCCGATGTCGATGGCAGCGAGCCGTTCGGGTTTCACAGTGATCTCCTCATCTGCTCACCTGTGTCCGGAAGCGGTGAGCGGCGCAGCATGGCGCTGAATGCGGCGAACAGGGCATGCCGCTGCCCGGCGATCTCTGCCAGCAGGCGCGTTCTGTCGGAAGTTTCCGGCAGCCGCTTGGCGACCATCTCCGCAAAGAGATCCAGGTCGTGCATGGTGCCCAGCAGGTCCTGGTAGGCCTTGAGAGTGGCCAAAAGCTCGGCGTGCCCACTTCCGGCCAGTGGCGCCAGCAGCTCGTACCGGTACCTGAGCCGCTTGATGGCTATGCGCAGGCGGTGCTGGGCTTCGACCTGCTTCTCATCGGTTGCCAGGGGGAGGAGCTCTGCCACTCCCTTCATCCGCTCGTCGATCATCTCCCTGGCGAATGCGGCGATCTGTGTGAACGGGTCGACCCGCTCGTTGGCAAAGAGGTCCGGCTCCAGGAGCAGAGCGTCGAGCTGCTCGCGCAGGGGGGCAAGGGGATGGCTCTGCAGGCCCGCTTTCAGGAGCTTCAGTTCCTGTTTTCGCTCCTGTTCCAGCTGCGAGAGCAGTCCGTCCACATCTCCCGCTGCCCGTCCGGAAGCGGCGCAGGAGCGGAAGAAGATCAGCGCCTCGTCGGTGTTGCGCATGGTGCCGAGCATCCGGGTCAGATGTTTGGTGCGGGAGGAGGTGCGGTCAAGGCTTTTGGCGGGAAAGCAGGGAGAGAAGAAGACCAGTGCCTCGCGCAGGCGGCGGGATGAGACGCGGAGGTCGTGGATATCCTCTGCGTCGAAGGTTCTTTCGGCCCGATTCCAGCGCTGCTCCAGGTCGCACTTTCGCTCTGCGATCAGAGCCCGTGCCGCAACCCAGAGCGGTGCCGTCGGTTCGACCCGCATCACGGCAACGGTTCGCCCGCCAGGCGGTCGAGCTTGCGGGCATGGCGAGCCGGGGGAGGGTTCTTCGTCACCTTTCTGCGCTGCCGGGGGGGCTCCCGCAGTTCTTCGGCCTTTTCCTGGAACTCCTCCATGATGTGGACGATCTGCTTCAGGTCCTTCATCCTTCCCTTGGCCGGTTTTACCTTCAGCTGCTTGATCCGGCGCAGCCATTCAGGTGAAACGGCGCGCAGTTCGGCGACGGAGAGCGTCTCCAGCATCTCCACCAGCGCCTCCACCTCGCTCTCCTTCCGGATGATGAGCGCCTCGCCGACCTCGCGGATGATATTCCGCAGGTGGCGGAACTCGGCTACCATTTCCGCGAGCATCTCTTCCCGGTTGCGGCGATTCCCGTTTTCCATGGTCATACCCCCAGCCGTTCCAGCATCTTGGCGCTGATCTCTCTGGCCACCGACCTGACGGTCAGGTTGCCGTTCACCGCGGTAAAGTCGTAGTGTTCCTGCAGTCGCTCGAACTCCTTCTGGATCAGGCGCTGGTAGCGGATGAAACTGTCAAAGCTGTCGCGGGAGAGCCCCAGATCCCTGCCCGACTCCCAGTAGTCCAGGGTGGAGTTCTTGCTCAGGTTCCGCTCGATCAGCTGCGCCGGGCTCACCTTCAGGTAGATCACCAGGTCCGGGACCAGGGCGATCCCGTAGAGGGAGCGGACCCATTCCCGGTCGGCTCCCCGGACGATGTCGCGGGCCATGAGCGTGTAGATGTAGCGGTCGGCAATGACGAAAAAACCGGCCTTGAGTGCCGGCACGATCCGGTTTTCCAACTGGTCGGCGAAGTCGGTGGCGTAGAAGAGGCTGCGGGTGATCTCCCCCAGCACGTTCCCCTGCTTGGCCTCGTTCAGCTCCTCGGAGACCAGGGTGGAGCGCCGCAGACCGACATTGACCGTGCCGTGGCCCCGGTTTTCCAGCTCGTTGCGCAGGATTTCGATCTGGGTGGAACGGCCCGAACCGTCCGCCCCTTCGATGACGATCAACTTGCCGGTCAGCTCCTCCGGGTCGATCCCCGGCAATCCTTCCCCATAAAACCGCATGAATGGTCCCTTTAGCTGATGTAGTCCAGAAAACTCCGGATGAGGAACTACCAGTTCCTTAGCAGGTTGTTCAAAAACAGTCAGATCGTCGCACCCGCATAAAGCCCTGCGGAGGCGTAGTACCCACAGGGCATAAACAGCGCTACGCCGCACAAAGTGGCTTTTCGAGGACGGCGGCGAGATGGCCGTTTTTCAACAACCTGTCAAATGCTGCTTCTGCGCCGGAAGCGGGCCAGATCGATCCTCTCCCCCACGATCTCCCTGACCTGCTGCTGCTGGGTCTCGATGAGCGCCGTGCCGTCGATCTCCTCGAAGGAATAGCCGTCTTTCATGGCCAGGTACTCCTGGTAGATCTTTCCCTGGAACAGGCTGAAACTCTCGTAGGGGTCGCGGGAGAGCCCCAGGTCCATGCCGGCCTCGTGGTACTTGAGCTGGGGCCGGCCGCCGAGAATCCTCCCGAGGGCGGTCTGGAGAGGGGTGTTGAAAAAGAAGGTGATATCCGGCTTCCTGGCGAAGCTGTACAGCTTGTGCAGCCAGGGGCGGGGACAGCCGCGGACCGCGTCGCGGGCGAATGCGGTGTAGATGTAGCGGTCGCAGAGCACGATGAACCCGGCCTTGAGGAGCGGCAGGATCTGGCGCTCGTAGCGGTCGGCAAAGTCGGTGCTGTGGATGAGGCTGAAGGTGGTCGGGGTGAGGAGCTGGCGCTTTTTCCCCTTGCTGGTCGCCTTCTTCACCAGGAACGACGAGTTCCATTCGGAAAAAAAGACCTTGAGCCCCTTCATCTCCAGCCAGCGCTTGAGCAGATAGATCTGGGTGGATTTGCCCGAGCCGTCCAGCCCTTCGACCGCGATCAGCCGGCCCGGCACCGGTTCGTCAGCGCCTATTCCGATCATGCCAGTACCCGTTTCAGTGCCTTGCGGGTCTTTTTCAGCCCCTTGCGAACCCCGTCCAGGTCGGCTTCCACGATCTTCTCCATCCGGCGGCTCGCCTTGGTCAGCCCCTTGCCGGCCTTCTTGACCCGCTTGTGCAGTTTTACCTCCACCTTGTCGAGGGTGTCGAGGGTCTGCACCAGGGTGCGGGTCAGTTTCTGGCCCGGTTTTCCCTTGAGGGCCTCGCTGAAACGCTCCTTGGCAGAGGCAGCGCACGTCTGCACCGTCTCCCGCAACGTGGCGACATGCTGCTTCAATCCGGCGATCCGCTCCGCCTTGTCAGCGCTGAGTTTTTCCGAGAGCGCGGTTGCCTGCGCCAGGATGGCGGAAACGGAGCGGGGGTTGAGCCCCTTGACTGCGCGCAGCCCCTCTTCGCCGGCAACGACGATCTTCTCATAGGTATCCAGCCCGTTTTCCACGAGCCGGCGGGCAAGGACATCGCCCACCCCTTTCAACTGCCTGAGTTTTTCTTCCAGAGCACCCACGTCATTCCCTCCTATGGTCTGTTCGGCGCCTGCAGCCGCTCCAGGGCCTTGCCCCTGTCTGTCACGACCTTGCCGCCGCCGGTGACGAGCATGGAAAATTCGGCTTTCCGTTCGAGCCGGTCAGGATCGACCCTGAATGAGACGGCCCCCCCCTTTTTCAGCGAACAGGGGAGTTCCGCGTTGAGCAGCGTCCGCGCAACCATTCCCAGGTCCGGTTCGTGGCCGACCAGGGCTATTTCCCCGCATTGCGGGCTGCTGTCGATGATGTCGCGCAGATCGTCGATCGTGAATCCGGGGCCGAGAGCCGGGACAACCCGCAGGTCCCCGCAAAAGCGGATGGTCTCGGCCAGGATCTCTGCGGTCTGCAGCGCGCGGACCAGCGGGCTGGTCACGATGATGTCCGGTTCCGCCTGCTGCTTTTTCAGGGCTGCGGCGACACGGCGAAAGCGGGTCCTGCCGCGACAGGTCAGGTAGCGCAGCGGCTCGGGGAATTCTGCGGTGCGCGGAATCGCCTCGGCATGCCGGATCAGGTGGATTGTAACAGATGATGCAATTCTCATGATCAATGGCTCTATTTAACCATAGACAAGCTGTTTTGCAAGTGGAGATGGCATTCCAATGCCCATGAATTCAATGTTTTACACATTTGTAACAATTGACGGCATTCCTCCGCGGTATCGTCATGCATGTTTTCCCACTTTTTACCTGTCCTCCACACGGGTGCAACATTTGCCGTGTAGGCTCTCCACCATTCGATTCATTTCATTCAACCGAAAAAGGAGAGCGAACAATGGGAAAGAACGAATCACTGCTTCTCGGCGTCGGAGTCGGCGCCCTGGCCCTCACCCTTGCCTGTGCCGCACCGGCCATGGCCCGCGACCACGGACGGCACCACCACACGGCTGACCGCTGGCTGGCAGGCGACTTCCACAACCACACCTTCCTCACCGACGGCAGCAACATCCAGGCAGATGTCCTGAGCCATGCCTTCCAGTACGGCCTGGGCTGGATGGCCAACTCCGAGCATGGCGGCACGTCCGCCCGCACCCCGCAGGGGACGGCATGGCCCAGCGATACCGCCTTCCTCGGCAATCCGCCGGCCGGCAAGATGTGGCGCTGGCAGTCGCTCTGGCAGTATTCCTACCCGATCATCAGCGAGGCACGCACTACCTACCCGGACAAGCTGATCGTCCAGGGGTACGAGTGGAACGTGCCGACCCACGAGCATGCCAGCGTCGCCATTGTCGGCCCGGCAGAGGAAGGGGGCCAGGCAATCGCGCAGCATGAGTATCTGTTCGACGGCAGCGATTCCGGCACCACGAGCGACAGCTATCTCGACGTTTCCGGCAAGGTTGTTGCCAACAGCCACGACAAGGCCGTAGCCGGCGCCAAATGGCTGCAGGACAACTACCCGATGAGCAGCTACTTCCTGCTCAACCATCCCTCCCGCGCCCTCAAATACGGCATTGCCGATATCCGCGACTTCAACGACGCGGCACCGACCGTTGCCTTCGGATTTGAAGGCATCCCCGGTCACCAGAAGGAAAGCAACCGCGGCGGGTACGGTAACGCAAACGTGAAGGCCCGCACCTATGGCGGCGCCGACTACATGATCGCCAAGGTCGGCGGCCTCTGGGACGCGCTCCTGGGCGAGGGGCGCCACTTCTACACCTTTGTCGACTCAGACTTCCACAGCGTTGACGGCGATTTCTGGCCGGGCGAATACGCCAAGTCCTATACCTTTGTCCGCGACATGGACCGCGACGGCGACCTGTCGCTGGGTGAGCTGGTCAGCGGTCTCCGCTCCGGAGCTTCCTTTGCAGTCCATGGCGACCTGATCGATGCCCTGGAGTTCAGCGCCGAAAGCGGCGACCATGAAGCCCCCATGGGGAGCGAACTGCATGCCGAAAAAAGGAGCGTGAAGCTGAAGATCCGCTTCAAGAGCCCGGCAATGAACAATAATGGCGACGCCGTGGCGGTCGATCATATCGACCTGATCGCCGGCGACATCACCGGCCGGGTTGCCAAATACCTGGACGACGGCGTGACCCTGAACCCCGATTACAGCAAGGACACCAACGACAGCAGCCGGGTGGTCGCCACCTTTACCAGGAGCGACTGGAAACAGGACCGTGACGGCTTCATGACCGTCGAGTACAAGGTGAAACAGCTCGACAGGGATACCTACTTCCGCCTGCGCGGTTCCAATCTCCCGGCCAATACCCCGAACGAGACCGATGAGGCGGGCAATCCGCTCATCGACGATCTGGTCGGTGCCAATGATGCGGCAAAGGCCTATGCCGATCTCTGGTTCTACTCCAACCCGATCTTTGTCAAGATTGCACACCATCGCTGATTTCACCCTGTCCCGTGCATTGCATTCGGCCGGAGCTCCCCCTGCTCCGGCTTTTTTTGACCGAAACTGCTGCGAATCAGGTGGTTGCGTATCTGTGGGAAAAAGGTGCTAATACTATCATCATGAGGATGTAACCCCCTGGTAGTAGTGATTTTGCTACCCTAAAAAATACCTGATAGGTCAATTGAACTATTATTTGAAACTGTTACAGTTACTTGCACATTATTTGCACATTATTTGTGGTATGCATGAATATTGATATAGTGGGATTTAGTGTCAATAATGAAGGGCATAAATATTTTGCATATGAAATATGACAATATAAATGCTGCACGATGTGTAGATGATATTGATCATTGCGGATATACGAGTGTACTAGAAAGCATAGATGACGATATAAACAGGATCAGATTGGCCGCACAATGGTTCATAAAAAGGAACAGCTCACTTTACACACAGAATAACTCCGACAACCTGAGAAACTACGTCATTCTGGATGAGGAGATAGAGTCTCTTCTGGCATCGTCTGACGGATTCGCCACTGTTTCACCGGATGGCTCTGACAATGAAGGGGCTCTGGCCCTGCAACAGCAGTACGATGAACTCTGCGCACAGATCGATGCAAAAAAACGGATCACCGCGCAAACCGGCCCCGAACTCCCCGGCATGAAGCTGGCCCGGCTCTTCCGGCTCACACCGTTCGAGGAGACCTGTCTGGCCGTCTGTTGCGCCCCGGAACTGGACAAGCGGTACGAGCGGCTCTACGCCTATCTCCACGACGACCTCACCCTGAAACACCCCACCCCCGGCCTGATCATGGACCTCTTCTGCCACACGCCGCAGGAGCGGGTCGATGCCCGCCAGGCCTTTGCCGCAACCGCTTCCCTGCTCCAATACGGCCTGCTCATTGCCGGTGACCCGCCCCAGGGCTCGGCGTCCCGGCTGCTGTCCCGGCCGCTCTCCCTCGATCGGAGGGTTGCCGACCATCTGCTCGGCCTGGGGGGGATCGACGACCGCCTGGCGCGGTTTGTCAGGCTGGAAGAGGCTGCGGTGGAGCTGGGGCTGGTCACGCTTTCCGAAGAGGCCTGCGACCGGTTGCGGGGGTTCGTCAAACATTGTCTGGAGCGGTTCGACGAGACTGAACGGCATGTCGTGCTCCATTTCCACGGGACGTACGGCACCGGCAGGAAATCCGTGGCCCTGGCCATTTGTCACGACCTGGGGAGGCCGCTGCTTCTGGCCGATGCGGAACAGCTGCTGGACGGGCCGATCCCCTTTGCCGAAGCGGCACTGCTCCTGGCCAGGGAGGCGGCGCTGCAATCGGCAGTGCTCTGTCTGGAGCAGGTCGATTCCCTGGTGCACGACGAGGCCAATGCCCGGCGTCTGCGCCTCCTGGCAAAGATCCTGGGCGATCTGGTTCCTCTCACCATCCTGATCGGCAGCAAGCCATGGCAGCCGCGCGGGATGTTCGGCGACCAGCTCTTCCTTGGCATCGACTTCCCGCTTCCCGACGACAGCGCCCGGCAACGGCTCTGGGAACAGGCGCGGATCAACGGCACCGGCAGGGTGGAGGGGGTCGATTTCGGGACCCTTGCCGGGACTTTCCGCTTCTCGCCGGGACAGATCCGGGATGCGACACGGGCAGCCGGGCATCTGGCAGCATGGCAACAGGGGGAGACCGCGCAACGGGTCACCGCAGCCGAGCTCTATGCGGCCTGCCGCGACCAGTCGAACCAGAAGCTCTCCGCCCTGGCGCGCAAGATCGAACCGGCCTACGGCTGGGACGACATTGTCCTGCCGGCCGATCATATGGACCAGCTTCGGGAACTCTGCAACCAGGCCAGGTACCGGCACGTGGTCTATGGCTCCTGGGGTTTCGGCCGGAAGCTCTCCACCGGCAAGGGGCTGAACGTCCTTTTTTCCGGGCCTCCCGGCACGGGCAAGACCATGGGTGCCGAGGTGATTGCCCACGAGCTGGGCCTTGACCTCTACAAGATCGACCTTTCCCAGGTGGTGAGCAAGTACATCGGCGAGACCGAGAAGAACCTGGACCGGATCTTCTCCGAGGCCCGCACCTGCAACGCCATCCTCTTCTTCGACGAGGCCGATGCCCTGTTCGGCAAGCGTTCCGAGGTGAAGGACGCCCACGACCGCTACGCCAACATCGAGATCGGCTATCTGCTGCAGAAGATGGAGGAGTACGAGGGGGTCGCCATCCTGGCCACCAACTTCAGGTCCAACCTGGACGAGGCGTTTGTCCGCCGGCTGCAGTACGTGGTGGAGTTTCCGCTGCCGCCGCTTGCCGAGCGAAGGCGCATCTGGGAAAAGGTCTGGCCCGATGCCGCGCCGCTCGACGCCGGGCTCGACCCGGAGCTTCTGGCGCAGCGTTTCGAGATCGCCGGCGGCAATATCAGGAACATCGCCCTGGCAGCGGCCTTCATGGCCGCCGACGAGGGTGGCGCCATAACCATGCAGCACCTTTTGCGGGCTACGCGACGGGAATTCCAGAAAATGGGGAAGATTGTCTCTGAGGGGGATTTCGGCACTGTCTGACGGCCGATCCCCGTGCGCGAGTGGAAAGAGGTCTACCATGAAAAAGTGCATGGCTGAGAGAGAAGTCGAAGCGGCTGAACTGCGCAAACAGGAGAGGTCCGAAGCCGGGCCGGTCAGCGATATGACAATCCAGAGCGGAGTGCGCGCACAGGGGGCCGTCGATTCGGCTGTCCCGGCGGGGCGCGGGAAACCCGGCATGCTGGAACATGCCGCGCTCGTTACGAGCATCTCCGGGAGACGGCCGGTGCAGGCGGCGCGACTCATGTGTGCCTTGCAGCACGATTTCGGCAACCGGTATGTCCGGAGGGTGCTGGCTCTTTCCGGGCAGGGTACGGGAAAGACCGATGTGACGCCGGAAGTGGAAACCGGCATCCAGACTGCGCGGGGAGGTGGCCAGGCCCTGGACGGCACGGTCAGGTCCCGCATGGAGCCGGCGTTCAATGCGGATTTCAGCAATGTACGGGTGCATACGGGCGGCAAGGCCGATGGGCTGAACCGGGCCTTGTCGGCGCGCGCCTTTACCACGGGACAGGACATCTTCTTCAAGGAAGGCGAATACAATCCCGCCAGTTCGACAGGTCAGGAACTGCTGGCGCACGAACTGACCCATGTGGTGCAGCAGGGTGGCGGGGTCCAGGGGAAATTCGAGGTCAGCAGCCCGGACGATGAGCAGGAGCGGGAGGCCGATGTCACGGCGCGCTCGGTGGTGGCGACCATGACCGATTCGCAACAGCTGCAGGGGCCAACGGCAGAACACGGAGCCGCCCAGGCGCGCCAGTCTTCTCCCAAGGCGCTTCCGGCAGCCACCGCTTCACGGAAGCTGCAGCGGAGGATGGTGGCAACGGGCGATCCCCGCGGATTCGCGACCCTGGCCAATTCCATCATTGCCGTGCAGTACGAGGTAGTGGTCACTGCCGCCGGGGTGGTATCCCATGGTACGACCTCGACCAGGGCCAGCGACCGGAATGTCATCGCCGGCAATTACACCCTCTCCCGGGTCGACCTCGACGATCTGGCCATGGCCGGCGGGTCGGCAGGGCGCGGACTGACCGCCGGGACCTGGCTGGCGCATGAGATCCAGGAACAGTATCGGAAACAGGCTCACAGCGAAGGATACCCAGCCGCCCATGCGGCAGGTCTGGCCACTGAGGAGCGGGCCTCCGGGGCGACGATCACCCCCGGTACCATGACCCAGATCAATGCCACCACCATCCAGTGGACCGACACCTATACCTATCCCGACGGCACGCGTGAGGCCGTAACCGTTACCGTGACCAACGGGAACATCACCAACGTATCCAGAAGGGCACTGCCGTGATCCTTACCCACTACCCGCAGGGGTGTCTGGCCGTGGCCTGCGCTGCGGTGCTGGCGGCGGCACCTGCGCCGGTGGCAGCCATGGCAGCCGGAGGTGAACAGCATATGAAACTATCGGTGGCAGGGCTCTCGAATGCGGATGTCCGGTGGCACGGTACACGTGCCGGCTTCACCCCGGAGATGACCGGTGAAAAGGCCATGGCCGTTGCCGGGATGGGAGATCAGGTCGTCCCGCAGCTGTTGGCGCTGCTCGACGATGAACAGGCCTTTATTGCCGCCCATGTCCTTTTGACCCGGATCTCAGGGGTCGAATACCAGCCGTTTCCGCTCTGGAATGGCCTGGCACTCAATATTGCCGCCGATGGAACAGTGACAGTCGACCCGGCGCAGAGATTTGTTCTGGCACGACGGTGGGGGCGCTGGTATAGCAGCCGACCGCGACCCGCTCTGCTTCCGTCCGAGGATTGAACGGCAGTGACCTGCATGACCATAGGCACGATAACGGGATGCCCATGATGCACAGAACAACCGACATTGCTCCTGCTGTCTCTGCACGACAGGCAGAGCGCCCGGAGCCGGCAGCGCAACCGGTCGCGGATGCGGCGGATATGATGCGGGGCTGTCCCTTATCCTTTGCCGGCGGAGGCGCGGGGGGGGCCGACCTGCGGGCACAGGCTACCCTGGTGCGGCAGATGGCCGAACGGGCGCCCGTGGCAGCCGGACGGTTGATGCGTTCGCTGCAGCGTGATTACGGCAATCGCTATGTCCAGAGGATGCTGACCCGGCAGGCAGAGGCCACGACAGGCGTTGTCCGGGCGCAGCACGAAGAGGAAGAGGAGCCGATCCAGGCGCAAAGCATTGCCGGAAAGCCGCTGCAGAGAAAGATCGTCATGGCTACCGGGGGGACCCCTGCCTGGCAGGAGATGAGAGCCGCCGACCGTAGCGCGTTTCTGACCAGACATGCCACCACCTGGGGGCGCAGGGCGGATCGGCAGCTGGCGGCACGTATTGCCGAAGACCTGGCAGCCACCAGCAACGACCTGAGATTCGACAACGAGGCCGAACTGGCAAGGGAGATCAGGAAACGGATCGTCACGAGCAGTGTCATGGTCGAGGCCCAGATGCCCGCAGGCGGCACCACCGGTTTTGCCTACCCGTTCCGGGGGGCCGCCAGCTACTACGGGCCCCGGGTGAATTATGACGCCCGTGACTACTGGCAGCCCGGCGTTCCGGACAATTATGCCCTGCGGCGTGACCGGGCGCGGCAGCAGAGAATGGACGCCGTCGGTCAGGACAACGACAAGGCCGCTGTCTACGGCGACCCCACCAAGCCGTATCGGTTCACCCTGACCGCTCTCGGGAGAAGGAACCCTTACACTGCGCTGGTTTCGCTCTTCAACCCCCAGCCGGTGCACAAGAAGAGCCTGATCCACTGCGACTATTTCGTGTCCCTGGTTCACTACCGCTCGTTTGCGGACTCCCTGACGCCGGCCGAGTTCAATCGCCGGGTCCAGGCCGGCACCATCCCCATGGTTCTCAAGTGGGACGGCTTCGACGACATCGAGGCTTCAACGGCAACAGCCGCAGGCACCCACCTGCAGATGGTTATCCCGACCCGAAGGGACGACCTGGTCATAGGGGACCATGTCTATTTCTTCAACCACAAGGCCTATGACGTGCTCATCCAGGGGGTGGGAGGGGTCTGGCGGCTGGAGAATGCCATCCTGGTCGACCGTCTGAGGGGGATCGACTATTTCCTCGGCCATGGCTCGGGATACGAGACCGAGGGGGGGATCAAACAGAAGCTGCTTCGGGAATACAACAGCCATGTGAAGCAGGCGAAGAAGATCATTGACGCAACCGGCCAGGGGAGCGCCAGGAGCAGAGCCGACGCCAGTGCACGCCTTGCCCGGATGTTCCCGACCCTGGTCAAGCGGGGAAGCGTCTACTACCTCGTTGGGGTCAACAAGGTCGGCGTTGCCATCAATGAGCCGCTGCGTTACCTGACCGAGGCCGATATACCCGGTCTCTACAGCCCGGATACCTATGTGAGTGCCGCAAATCCGGGTACGTTCTACATAGTCCGGCGACCGGTGGAATCGCGCTGAGACACGGCACATCCGTACCGATCGCCAGGAGGATCTTTTCGCATCATGCTCGACGATCTCGATAAAACCCTGCAGGAGCTGCTCAGGCAGGAGCTGCCGGCCGGCGTGGTCAGCCAGGTCTCCATCAGCTTTGCCCCGCCTGACGACCGCTTTCCGCCGTCGTCGGTGACGCTGCCGGCCATCGATCTGTTCCTCTACG
>JACRPV010000077.1:13786-26548 GCA_016223015.1 Geobacter sp.
CTACGATATCAGGGAGAACCGGGAGCTGCGCAACCGGGAATGGGAGGTGGAGCGGCGCAGCGACGGCACGGGCCGGAAGCGGCGGCCGCCGGTGCGGGTCGACTGTTCCTACCTTATTACGGCCTGGCCCTCGAGCGCCTCGAGCACGCCGACCTATGACGAGCATCGCCTGCTGGGAGAGGTGATGAAGGCGCTTCTGCGGCACCCCACCATTCCGGAGTCGCTGCTGCAGGGGGCGCTTGCGGGACAGGACCCCGAACTCCCGACGGTTACCCTGCAACCGGGCCAGTTGCAGAGCATGGCCGAATTCTGGCAGGCGCTCGGCGGCAAGCCGAAGGCAGCACTCAACTATACCATTACCATCGGTGTGGAACCGTTCGCTCCGGAAGAGACCGGACCGCTGGTTACCGACAAACTGCTGAAGTTCAAGCAGGGGGTGGGGGAGGGATAACGAGTGGCGCAATGGGAAATAACACGGCATCAGGTGGCAATTGCGGGCAAGGTGACCGAGACGGCGACGGGAAAGCCGATCCCCGGCGCGCGGGTGGTCATCTCTTCGGCAACGGTGGCATGCGAAGTCATAACGGAATTGGACGGCCATTTTCACGTACTGGACCTTGCGGACGGGGAGTATGACCTGGAAGCGTCGGTATCGGTGCGGGGGAGCCGGTACGGAACGGCCACGACACAGGCGACCGTAGCGCGCAACGGCGTGGGGAGGGTGCTGATGGCTGTCGCAGACATGCAACTGGCTGTCATTCATTGACATAGCGACGTGAGGATGCACGAACAACATCACAAAGGAGGATGACATGGGTGAATATCTTGCACCGGGAGTCTATGTGGAAGAGGTGCCGTCAGCGGTAAAACCGATCGCCGGGGTCGGTACGAGCACGGC
This sequence comes from Geobacter sp., assembly GCA_016223015.1. Classification (GTDB taxonomy): domain Bacteria; phylum Desulfobacterota; class Desulfuromonadia; order Geobacterales; family DSM-12255; genus Geoanaerobacter. The sequence continues at coordinate 14,685 of JACRPV010000077.1, forward strand.
CGGATTCGTGGGGATTTCCGCGGATATCACGGGGACCGGCATGCCGGCGAAACCGGGTGGGGGGAACTATACTCAGGTTGCCGCCCTCGACCCCACGCCGATCAACAACTGGGAAGAGTTCAAGACCAAGTTCGGCGATTTCTGCACTGCCAACCAGTACCTGGCTCACGCGGTCTACGGCTTCTTCAACAACGGCGGCACCCGCTGCTGGGTGACCCGGGTGACCACCGTGGACGACGTGGACAATGCCGTGGAGCAGTTCAAGGATATCGACGAGATCGCCGTGCTCGCCGCTCCGCTTCCCCCGGATACCACCCAGGAAGCCCTCAATGCGATCCAGGCCACGCTGGTGAGCCACTGCCAGCTCATGGAGGACCGGGTATCGATCCTCGACTGCGCCCGTGACATCGCCGACGACAACCTGGTGATCTCCACCGACGACACGGGGATCTGGCGGCCGTCAGCCAACCCCAAGGGGTATGGCGCGTTCTATTTCCCCTGGATCGAGGTCTCCGACCCCCTGCAGCCGATGGGGACCAGGATTGCCGTCCCCCCCAGCGGCCATCTGGCCGGGATCTATGCCCGCTCCGATGCCCAGCGCGGCGTGCACAAGGCGCCGGCCAACGAGGTGGTGATGGGGGCGCTCGGGCTCAAGTACCGGATCGGCAAGCCGCTCCAGGGGAGCCTGAACCCGCGGGGCGTCAACTGCATCCGCGAATTCAACGGTACCATCAAGGTCTGGGGGGCGCGCACCCTTGCCTCCGACCCGAGCGGCGACCCCGAGTGGGTCTATATCAATGTCCGGCGCCTGATCAACTTCATCCGCGAATCCATCGACGAGGGGACCCAGTGGGTGGTGTTCGAACCGAACGACCAGGCGCTCTGGGCCAAGATCAACCGGAACGTGACCGCATTCCTCACCAATGTCTGGCGTTCCGGGGCACTGTTCGGCAGCACGCCCCAGGAGGCCTTCTTCGTCAAGTGCGATGCCGAGACCAACCCGCAGGAGGTCCGCGACCTGGGCCAGGTGGTCACCGAGATCGGCGTTGCCATCGTGAAGCCGGCCGAATTCGTGATCTTCCGGATCAGCCAGTGGGCCGGGCCGAGCAAGTAGGAAACGTACCCCCTGGCCCGGCTCGGTGCCGGGCTGGGGAAGCGTGGAAAGTCGGGAGCGTTACCGGCATTTTGCCGGCTGAAATCGAACGGGGATTCCTGCATGCTTGGACAGCCCTATAAGACACCGGGTGTCTATATCCACGAGGTGGTCGTTGCCACCGAAGCGGAACTTCCGAGCGGTGTGCCGCTTTTCATCGGCTATGCCGGCGACGGCGTTGCCCGTGGGCTCACGGAGGTGAGCCAGTGGGAGCGGTTTGCCGCGCTGTTCGGCACGCCTGCCCCCGGCAGCTTCCTCGCCTATGCGGTCCGCGGTTTCTTCGCCAACGGCGGAACGCTCTGCTACGTTCTCTGCCTGGACAGGGCCGAACCGGTTGCCGGGGCGCTCGAACGCGCCCTGGCGCAGCTTGCCCATGAACTGTTACTGGAAAAGGTCGATCTCCTCTGTGCTCCCGACCTGCTGCTCTTTCCGGGGCAGGAGACACAGCTGCAGCAGAAGCTCCTGGACTTCTGCCGCCTCGGCATCGGGGGGAGCGATTTCAATATCTTCACCATCCTCGATCCGCTTCCCGCAGCGACCGCAGACACGGTCCTCGCGCAGCGGCAGGCGCTTCAAGGGGATAACGGCGCGCTCTACTACCCCTGGATCAGGGTGGCGGACGGACCAGCCGCAAGCGGCGGCTGCATCCCCCCATCCGGCCACATCGCCGGCATCTGTGCCAGGAGCGACCGGCAGACCGGCGTGCACAAGGCTCCGGCCAACGAGGTGATCGAAGAGGCCCTGGACCTGGCCACGAACCTGACCGACCGGGAGCAATCGGTGTTGAACCCCGGCCAGGTTAACTGCCTGCGGGCCTTTCCCGGCCGCGGCATTCGCATCTGGGGTGCCCGGACCATAAGCCGCGACCCTGCCTGGCTTTATGTCAATGTCAGGCGCCAGTTCCTCGCCATCAGCCGGTGGATCAGCCGGAAGATGTTCGTGATGACCTTCGAGCCCAACGACGCGGCACTCTGGATGCGGGTCAGGCGGGAGATCAACAGCTACCTGACCGGGCTCTACCGCAAGGGGGCCTTCCAGGGAGAGAAGACCGAAGAGGCCTTTTTCGTCAAGTGCGATGCCGAGATCAACACGCAAGACCGGCGCGACAGGGGCGAACTGGTCGTGGATATCGGCCTGGCAACGGCGGCGCCGGGCGAATTCATCGTCATCAGGATCGTCCAGGCCGAGGGGAAGGTGACCGTCGCTCCGCAGACGACGCCCGTCTCGACCCTCTCCGGTTTCGTATCGGCCACCGGCGTGGTGATCGCGGCCATCACGGAGAACCCGCCCGGGCCGGACCTTGCCGGGGAGCATCTCCTGCTGAGAAACCAGGGGAGCGCGCCGGTGGAGATGACCAACTGGGTGCTCAAGGACCGGGTCGGCCATCGCCTGCTCTTTCCCCGCTTCGTCTTTCAGCCAGGGATGGAGGTCAGGGTCTGGACAAAAAGCGGGGACAACAGCCTCACCGACCTCTACTGGGGGCACCGGGCACCGCTCTGGAACAATACCGGCGACGCGGCATACCTGTACGATTCGCAGGAGCATCTGATCGCATCCTTTGAATATATTCGTAGCAACTAGAAACCAGCGGCTCGCTACACGAACGTTTCATGTACGAAGCCATCAATCAAGGAGGAGTAAACCATGCCTACTGGAGAACGGAAAGATCCATTTCGCGCCTACAACTTCCTGGTGGAGATCGACGGCATAACCCGGGCCGGGTTCCGGGAGTGTTCCGGCCTCGATACCACACAGGACCCCATCGACTACCGCGAGGGTGGACAGGCGCTGCATGTGCGCAAGCTGCCGGGGCTGGTCAAGTATTCCAGCATCTCGCTCAAGCGGGGCATCACCGACGACGCCGAGCTGTGGGAATGGCGGAAAAAGGCGATCGAGGGGAAGGTGGAGCGGAAGAACGGTTCCATCATCCTTCTGGACGACACTGGTGCCGAAAAGCTCCGCTGGAACTTCGTCGAAGGGTGGCCCAGCAAGTGGAGCGGCCCGACCTTCAACGCCACCGGCAACGAAGTGGCCATCGAATCGCTTGAGATTGCCCATGAAGGGGTAGCCAAGGCATGATGCTCCAGACCGAGTTTCCATCATCCTGCTGTCCAGGGTGATCACCAGGCTCGGCAGCCTGACCGCACTCAACCCGAAGATGATCGAGGGGCTCTTTTCTGCAGACCTGGCCTTTCTGCAGGATTTCTACCGCCGTATCAACGAATACGGCACCAGCAGGATGGAGGTGGGGTGCCCCCACTGCGAAGGGCGGTTCGAGGTTGAGGTGAACGGCTCGGGGGAAGCATAGGCTACCCTTCGGAGCGGCTCTCCGAGGAGGTAGCCTACATCGCCTACCATTTCCACTGGCCCCACGACGAGATCATGGGGATGGAGCATCGGGAACGGCAGCGCTGGGTGGACGAGATCGCCCGGATCAATGAACGACTGAACGAAGAGAGATGACCATGGCTTTCAGCAGGCGCGACCCATATCTCAGCTTCAATTTCCTGGTGGAGCTGGAAGGGCTTCTGGTCGGCGGCTTCAGCGAGGTGTCGGGGCTCCAGGCAGAGATCGAGCTCCACGACTATCGCGAGGGGGGGCTGAACGACTATGTGCACCGCCTGGCCGGGCCGGTGCGCTACCCGGCCAACCTGGTGCTCAAGCGGGGCATCACCGATAATCAGGCCCTCTGGCTCTGGCACTGCGACGTGCGGCGCGGCATCATCACGCGGCGCAACCTCACCGTCATCCTGCAAGACCAAACCGGTCAGCCGGTGAATTACTGGCACCTGGAACGGGCCTATCCGGTCAGATGGTCGGGACCCGAACTGCGGGCTGATTCCAACACCGTAGCAGTGGAGACGCTGGAACTGGTCCACTGCGGATTCTCGACCCTGTAGGTAGTTTCCGTCCGGAAAGGGTTCTTTTCCGCCCTGGCGGCGTCAATCTGCGGGATTGCTTGTGCGGCGTACCGATGTACGCATCCGCGCAATCCCTTGATTTCCTTGCCAGAACGAAAAATCCCTCCTTTCCGATTCGGAAACCAACAGTTTCTCATCCGGAGTTTCCGGATGGAAACTAGGTACTGGCCATGGACGACACCACAGCTCGCCATACGGACGCACCCCCGGCCGGCACCGGCGGGGAAGACGGGACGCTCTCCCTGGCCAGATCCGTGCGGGGGCGCTACGACCGGCTTTCCCCCCTGCAGGGTGGCGGCATGGTAACGGGAATGGAGCGGCTGCAGAGCATGGCCGAAGGCGGGGCGTCGCTCTCCATGGAGATCATCGGCCGCTGGAACAACAGGGACGTTCCCGCTGTTCACGGTCAGTTACCTTTTCGGGCCGGCATCCGCCGCGCCGCGATACGGGACGGGAACGCGCCCGGTCTGCGAGCCGCGGACAGCGAGCAATCGCCTCCACCGCTGCCTGCCGCTTTGGCGGTGGTCGGCACCGGCAGCGTCTCCGGGCGGAGCGCTGCGGATCAGAAGGCTTCAATAGCGGCAGGGCTGCAACCGCGCCTGTCGGGCAGCATCGGTCAGGCACTCGCCGGTTCCCCCGGTGCAAAGGCCATGAATGAGCGGCTTTCGCGCTCGGCAATGCCGTATGCCGCCGCCAGTCCGGCCATGGCAGAGCGCCAGGCAGAGCAGACCGGAGCGGCAACCGGCCGGCACGTTGTGACAGGCCTGCCCATCTCGACCGGCAGGCCCGCGGCGACCGATCAGCCCGGTGCCGGGACCGGGGCGGTGCCGGCACCGGCACGGAATTCCGCGGCTGCCAGTCCGTCGGTGCAGCGGGCAGAGGCGCCGATGAATGCCGAAGCGGGAGCCCCTGCAACGGAACGGCTATCGACGGTACGGGAGCAGGATCACGGCTCGCAGGCCAACAAGATCGCGCGTATCCCTGCAACGGAACGACTATCGACGGCGCGGGAGCAGGAAGCTTCACCGACGTTACCCGGTCCAATGGGCCATTCTGCCTCACTTTTGCTCTCCCCGGCCGCCAGACCGGCCGGTGCCCGGCGCGAGGTCCAGTTGGTGCGCCTGACCGACACGGCATCCCGCAGCATCGGCAACCGGGGGACGGAGCAGGCAGGAGAGTCCGGAGAGCCAAGCCGGTTGCCCCAAGGCAGCGCTGCCACGGCCGGTGCCGCGCCGAGCGGGAAGAGCCCCGGTATCGGCGCGTCCGAGTCCCGTACGGTGAGCGGTCACGATACACCCCTGCCGCTCAGCCGGGCGCAGGAGACCTCCACCGCAACGGTATCCGCGCCGCATGGCCCCGTGCCGCTCGCATCGTCGGCTGCGCCTGGACCTGCAGCAGCCGGAGAGACTGCCGCTCCGATTTCCGCCCGGTCGTTCGCCAAGGGTCAACCCTATCTCCTGCGCAGACTGCCGTCGGCAGGCAGCGCAGGAAGCGCGGGGACAGGCAGCAGCCAGGGGGTCGGCAGCACCACTCCCGGCCGGCACGCGGAGATGCGGGCTGCGCCTGTTGCCGTGCAGAGAAAGACGGACGGGGCGGCGACTTTGTCGCTGCCGCACCGGGCAACGATTTTCCCCTTGCCGCTGCAGCGGGATGCGGTTTCTGCCGCGCCAGCCGAAGCGGAGTACCCGGTTCCGGCCGCTTCCCCGGCACAAGCCGTAGCGCCGTCGTCTCGCGACCGGGCTGTCGCGTCGGTTGCGGGCGTGCTGCCGTTATCGGCCCGGCAAGAGCGACTGAACCGCACGACAGGGGGTTCCGCACTGGTGGAAAACGGTAGCGGGGCGGCAGCTCTTGCAGCGGCTCCCCGCACCCCGGCAACGCTGCCGCTGGCAAGAATGCCCGGAGCCGTTTTCCGCCAGATTTCCGGCTCTCCGCAGGAGATGGCCGGGGTCAGTGCAGGCAGTTCCGCTCCCCTGCAGCGCAGCGCGGAGCAGGAAACCACCTCTGCGACCGGGCCGGCAACGGCACCAAGCGTGCCTGCTCCGGCAGCACCTCCGCCGGCAGCCAGCGAGCCGCTTTTGGGCGGAAACCCCGGGGGGGTCGACCTGGAACGGCTGGCAGACCGGGTCTATGCCATCATCGAACAAAGGCTGATCATCGAGAAAGAGCGCAGGGGGCTTTGAGATGAGACTGGAAAAGGCGACCATTCAGAAGATCATCGCCGGGAGCCCCGAGACCATCGAGGTGCTGTTCAATCCCAGCGAGTACCGGCTGTCGGTGTCGAACCAGTTTGCCGAGGTTGCCATCCCCGGCCTGGAGGCGCCTCCCATCCAGTTCGTCCGGGGCGGGGCGCGGACCTTGTCCATGCAGCTCTTCTTCGACACCTACGAGGCAGGCACCGATGTGCGGGAGCATACCGGCAGGGTGGGGCGGCTGCTCGACACCGACCCCGAACTCCATGCCCCGCCGGTCTGCCTCTTCAGCTGGGGAACCTTCAATTTCCAGGGGGTGCTGGAGCGGGCCGAGCAGCGCTTCACCCTCTTCTTTCCCAGCGGCATGCCGGCCAGGGCCACGATTGATGTGACATTCAAGGAGTTCAGCGACCAGGGCCTGCGGATGGGGAAGCACCGCAGCGCCAATTTCGACAAGCGGCAGACGGTCCGGCGCGGCGACACCCTGAGCAGCATTGCCGGGAGCGTCTACGGCGATCCCCGCAACTGGCGCCCCATTGCCGAGGCCAATGCCATGGACGACCCCCTGGCGCTGCAGCCGGGGCAGGTCCTGACCATCCCGGCCATCGAGTGAGACCATGACGAATGCGGCAGTCAAAGAATACGTACCCGGTTTCGTCATTAACGTTGGCGGCGTGGAGCTGCGTCATGGCTTTTCCGTGGATGTGCTGTCGCTCTCCCTGACCGATACCTGCAACCAGGCCGACACCTTCTCCTTCACGGTCAAGGAGCGGCATGGCGAGCAGGGGCGCTTCCCTGCCGGCGGGGCGCTCAAGTGGCTCGACAGCGGCACCCTGGAGGAGGGGAAAGAGGTTGCCATCGAACTCGGCTACCTGGGGAATATCAGCTTTCGTTTCCAGGGGGTGGTGAGCACGATGAGCCCCACCTTTCCCGAGAGCGGCGTGCCGACCATCACCGTGCGGGGGCAGAGCCACTACTGCAAGCTGCTGAAACAGAGCGATGCCAAGCCGTTCAAGGAAAAGACCGACAGCGGCATTGCCGGCGAGATCGCCACGCTTCTGGAACTCGGTTCCAAGGTCGACCCTACCAAGGCAGAGCACCCGCTGGTCTCGTCCGGGAGCGGGACCTATGCCGCGATCCTGCAGGAGCGGGCCGGCCGTATCGGCTACGAGGTGGTGGTGAAGGAGAAGACCCTCTATTTCCAGAAGCCGCGCTACCTGGTGGAAAAGGGGGCGCAGCTCACCCTGGAATGGGGGCGGAGCCTGTCGAGCTTCACCCCGACCCTCTCCACCTACCGGAAAGTGACCCATGTCAAGGTCAGGGCCTCCCAGACCACCCTGGGCCAGGGGAAGGATGCGGTGTCGGCCCAGGTCGGGCCGGGGGAGGAGGAGGCGAAACTCGGCAAAAAGAGCGCCTCGGAGATCGCCATGGCCCTGGCCGGGAAGAACGAACTGCTTGCCGAGGACCACCTGGCCGTCTCCCAGCAGGAGGCGCGGGAGGTGGCGCTGGCCAAGCTGGAGGCGAGCTCCCTGGAGTTCATCACCGGCAAGGGGACCTGCAAAGGCAACCCCGGCCTGAAGGCGAGGATGGTGATCGAGCTGAAGGGGCTTGGGCAGCGGTTCAGCGGCAGCTACTACGTCACCTCGGTGACCCATACCATCGACGGCTCAGGGTACCGTTGCGATTTCGATGTGAAGAGGAACGGCATATGAGCGTGGTCGACCTGTTGACAACAGCTGCGGCAGGGGGGAGGGGACCGGAGAGGATCTTCGGCGTGGTGGTCGGGATCGTCCGCGACATCAAGGACCCGGACGGGCTCGGCCGGGTCAAGGTCGACTTCCCCTGGATGGGTGAGGCGACCGAGGCGGTGACCGTCGGCGACCAGGACGACCGGGCGCACAGCTTCTGGGCGCGCATCGCCACCCTGTTCGCCGGGAGCGGTCGCGGCAGCTTCTTCATCCCCGAGGTTGGGGACGAGGTGCTGGTGGCCTTCGAGCATGGCGACCCGAACCGCCCCTTTGTTCTGGGGGGGCTCTGGAACAGCGAGGATACCCCGCCCGAGACCATGGACGCCGACGGCAAGAACCACCTCCGCTCCTTTACCTCGCGCAGCGGCCATGTCATCACCATGGACGACAACACCGACGACCAGAAGGCCAAGGTGGTGATCACCAGCCAGGGCGGGCACCAGGTGACCCTGGACGACGACGGCGGCAAGGGGAAGATCGAGCTGAAAACCAATGCCGGCCACCAGATCACCCTGGACGACGACGGCGGGACCCTGACCATCAGCGACAAGAGCGGCAACAAGCTGGAGTTCGATTCCAACTCCGGGTCGCTCACCGTGGACGCCTCGGGCAACACCGACCAGAGCGTGGGGGGGAACCTGAACATCACGGTCTCGGGCAGCGCCACCATCTCCGCGCCGTCCGGCATCACCCTGGACAGTTCGAGCGTGAAGCTCGGCACCGGCGCCTCCCTGGCCCTGGCCAACGAGACGCTGTTGACCACCTTCAATACCCATTTCCATGTGGGCAACATGGGGGCACCCACCTCGCCCCCCACGGTGCCGGCGATTCCGGGCGCCCAGAGTACCGTTATGATCAAGGGGGCATGACCATGGGCACCGAATTCCTCGGCACGGGCTGGAGCTTCCCGGTAGGACTGGCGGAAGATGGGGAGATCGCCCTTTCCCATGAGGAGCAGTCCATCGGAGAAGCGATCAGGATCATCCTCGGTACCGCACCGGGAGAACGTCTCATGCACCCCGATTTCGGCTGCGGCATCCATGACTATGTCTTTGCCCCGAACACGGTCCGGACCGCCGGACTGATCCGCTTCCACGTGGAGGAGGCGTTGACCCGCTGGGAGCCCCGCATCGACCTGCAGGAGGTCCTGGTGGAGCCCGCCCCGGACGACCCGGCCGTGATCCTCTTGAGCATCACCTACCGGGTGAAGTCCACGGACAGTCGCTTCAACATGGTTTACCCCTTCTACCTGGAGCGGGGTGGGGAGCCGTGAGCAGCGGGCGGATGGAGATAAAAAACAGCACCGGCCATATCGTCACCCTCGACGATGCGGCCATGACCATCAGCATCGGCGACGAGCAGGGTGACACCATCGTCTTCGATGCAAAAAACAGGACCCTGACCCTGGACGTGCGCAACGGGGTCGCCATCACCGTTGCCGGCGGCGCTGTCTCCATCACCGCCCCGGCAGGGGTCACCATCCGGAGCGATGCCCTGCGCCTGGAAGGGGCGAGCATCACGGCTGCCGGGACCAGCCTCTCCCTGGAGGGGACGAACGTCGTGCTGGGGGACAGCGCAGCGGTCAGGCTGGTACGGGAAGAGCTGATCGATCTTTACAACAGCCACCGGCACCTGGATGCGTCGTCCGTTCTTACCGGCCAGCCGGTGCAGCAGGCGAGCAAGGCCACCTGCTGCACCGGCAAGACAAAGGGTTCGTGAGACAGGGGACGGGGAGGGTGCCTGCGGGTCGCTGCGACGCGACAGGCACTGCAGTGAGATTTTGAACCGGACGGGGGGAGCGGGATGAGCAGTGTGACTCCGCTATTGTACAAAAAATCGGCCGAGGAGGTCGTTGCCGACCTGCAGGCCGGGCTTGCCGTTACCGGCTGGCACAAGGCCCCTGCCACCGGGACGCCCGGTGCCGGCGAGGCCATGGTGCGCCTGTTCGGCCGCCTTGCCGACCTGATAGCCGCCAGGCTCAACCAGGTGCCGGAAAACCATTTCCGCGCCTTCCTGGAGACCGCGGGCGTCGATCTCCTTTCGCCCCGCCCGGCACGTTCGGAGATAACCTTTTATCCGGCAAAGGATGCGCCGCAGGTGATCCGGGTCCCGGCCGGGACCCAGGTGGCGGCCAAGAAGAGCGGTGAGCGTCCCGAGATCGTCTTCGAGACCGAGCGGGACCTGAATGTCGTCAGGGCCGAACTCGCCTCATGCATCGTGGTGGATCCGGTCCGGATCAGCGACCGGAGCGACCGGGCCAAGGGGGGGAGCGGCGACTCCTTTGCCGCCTTCCTCGGGGATGAGGAGCGGGGACGCATCCTCTACCTGGGCGACGATGCCCTGTTCGTCTTTCCCGACGACATAAGCCGCGAACTGGGGACCATCACCCTGGAGGTGACCCTGGCCTCTGTTGGCCGGCCAGACCTGGATGGCTGGCGGGTCGAGTGGCTCTATTTCGACGGCACTGCCTGGCAGGAGCTGGTGAAGCAGGGAGGCGGGATCGTCCGGGACACCACGGGCGGCTTTGCCGCAAGCGGCCAGATCGAATTCACCCGGCTCCCGGCCCTGGTCAAGTTCCCCTTCGACAAGCAGAGCGGGGCCTGGCTCGCCTGCCGTCTGACCGGCGGCAGCGGCCGCGACCATTTGCCGGTCGTTTCCATGCTCCGGGCCAGGCGGAAGATCGATATCCCCACGGCACCGGGCAAGCCGGCCGATGCGGCGTTCAGCGCCATCCATGCCGGCGTTGCCTTCATCCCGCTGGAGACCGCCGGGGAATTCTTCCCCCTGGGGCAGCGTCCGGGGCGGCTCGACTGCTTCTATCTCAAGGCGGACGAGGCCTTTGCCAAGGAAGGCGCGGACGTGGAGATCTCCCTGGACCTGGTCGGGCTGTCGGACGCGGAGCAGAGCGCCCTTTTGGCCAAGCCGGTCGTGGAATGGTCCTCTCTGGCTGCGGGCACGGGTCCTTTCGGGCGGCTATGGCCTGAAGCCCGCGGCAACGACCATCTGGGAGGCGCCCGCGGTCCTGGCGCCGAGCGTGAAGAACCTGAAGATCGCCTATGGCGGCTTCCAGAACACCCTGGCCTCCTTTGCCCTGGGGGATGTCGCAAGCCTGGTGGACAGCCGGTTCTGCCGGCACAGTTTCGCCGCGGCTGCGGGCGTCTTTGCGCCGTTCTGCAGCAGTTGCGACCTGCCGGCCCTCTATCTCGGCTTCAGCTCAGCCTTTCCCGGCAACGAGTGGATACAGCTCCTCCTGGACGTGGACGAGGAGCGGATCGGCACCGCGGAGCTGCCGCTGCTGCTCTGGGAATACTGGAGCAGCGAGCGGGCAGACTGGGCCCCCCTGCCGGCATCCGACGAGAGTAACGGTCTTGCGGAGCGGGGCTATCTCGGCTTCAATGCGCCGCCGGATTTCGGGGCGAGCGTGGAATTCGGCAAGGAGCTCTGCTGGCTGCGGGTACGGCCCCATCGCGACCCGCCGAAGGCCATGGCTCCGGCCGACAGCGTCATTACCCCCGGCGATGGCAACGAGGCGGTGGTGACCCTGGATGCGTCAGCCTCCAGCGCCTGCAACGGCCAGGGGATCGTCTCCTATCGCTGGAACCTGCTCCCCCAGGAGGCCCATGGCGGCATGGACCAGCAGGTCGCAACCGGCGGGACCGAGGCGGTGGTGACCCTCGATGCCTCTGCCACGGCCGCGCAGAGCGGGCGGCCCATCGCCCGCTACCACTGGCGGCTGGTTTCCTCCAGCCATCTGATCGCCCGTGCCGGAGGCGACCTGGTGATCACCACCGGCGGCGCCGAGGCGACGTTCAGCCTGGATGCCTCGGCCTCCCGCAATGCCGCAGGGGGGACG
>JACRPV010000098.1:0-24062 GCA_016223015.1 Geobacter sp.
AAGTTATTCGTGACTCCGCAAACAGGGAGCGGTTGGCATCCAGGACCTCTACCTCAAAATAGGCGGCATTGAACACCCACTGCCGTTCGATCATATAGCGAACCAATGGATTGTCCGATGAGAGCGTCACCTGAGTAGGATCAGCCTGGTAGCTGCTCTTGTTGTAATAGATATCCTGTTCGCCGGAATAGAGAAACAGGAGTGCCCCACCCATGCCAAAGGTATCACAGAAGCGGGAGAGAATTGCCTTTTCCAGATCGTCCCTGTTTCTCACTGCAGCCAGTTGACTGGTGAATTCCAACCACTGTTGTCGATAATCGAATTTGTTTTCAAAAAAGTTTTTGTTGATGAAAACCTTGATTTTGCGTTTCATCTGCTCGGAAAGCAGCAAGGCAACGAGAAAGACACAGCCAAGAAAGAGAACCGACAGGAAGACGACCTGTTGTGAAGCCTCGCCAAAGTGCTTCAGACCCTCGCCCAAGAGGCCGAGCACAATCAGGTAACCGCCGATAATGGCCAGCACCAGCGATCTGAAGGCGAATTCCTTGGAAATCGTGATCCGTGCGGCATTCGACCGTTTGAGGAATGAATAGCCGAACAACCCTGCAGCCACCAGGAGAGCCAATGACCGCAGGGGGGTGAGATTCATGTTTATGGAACGATAGAGAAGCCCCTGGCTGTAATAAAACACAAAGAGGCTCAGGATGCTTCCGGCCCCCATGAGTGTGAGTTTGAGATTCCACTGATCCGGACGAAGCGCCGAACGAAATGTCGTCTCCAGATTGACCAGCGCCACAATGAAATACACGAACAGTGCTATATAGAAGATAAACCCGGTATTACCGAGAAAGAGCATCTGTTCAGTCGAAAAGTCCGGAGAGTAAAACAGATTGTCCGGTGCAGCCGCGAGAACCGTTACAATGAAGAGAGGAGAGAAACAGAGCAATACTTTGGCAATACGGGGAAACGTTTTCCAGGAATACTGCCGCCCAAAGGTCAGACTGAACAACAGGAAAACCGGGGCAAGCAGAGCTTCGCAGAGGAGAGCCGCCCGTTTCCAGATCAACAGATCCGCAGAATGGGAAATGGCAAGAGTGTCAAAGGCTTCGAGAAGTGCACAAAGGATAAGGAGTGCACCAAGCACTATCGTCGCGAGGCTACGCTCCCGCCTGCTCAAGACAAAAACGGAGACCGCGACCACGAAAACAGTTGCCGACCAGGAGAGAATTGTCTGGATCATACCCTAATCAATATCGACGGGAACTCGTAACCTTCCTCACATGCCATAATAGCTGCGATACCAGGCAACGAAACGCCGGATCCCTTCGTCAATCGGTGTAGCAGGCCTGAATCCAACATCAGTGGCAAGGGCTTCCACATCTGCATACGTTGCTGGCACGTCACCCGGTTGCAGAGGAAGAAAGTTTTTCTCGGCCTTCTTGCCGAGACACTCCTCAAGAACGGTTATGAACTGGAGCAGTTCAACCGGATTGTTGTTTCCAATATTGTAAATACGGTATGGCGCAAAGCTCGTCCCAGGATCGGGTCGTTCGCCACTCCACGCTCCATTGGGCTGAGGCAGGTGAAACATGACTCGGAAGACCCCCTCGACGATATCATCGACGAAGGTGAAATCACGCTGCATTCGACCATTGTTGAACACATCAATCGGCTTGTCCGCGAGAATCGCCCTGGTAAAGAGGAAGAGTGCCATGTCGGGACGCCCCCACGGACCATACACAGTAAAGAATCGCAACCCTGTCGTTGGCAACCCGTAGAGTGCGGAATAGGTATGGGCCATCAGTTCATTGGCCTTTTTCGTGGCTGCATAGAGCGATACAGGGTGATCGACATTATGATGCACCGAGAAAGGCATCAGGGTATTTGCCCCATAGACCGAACTGGAGGAGGCGTAGACCAGATGCCTGACCTGATTGTGCCGGCACCCCTCCAGAATGTTCATGAACCCCTGAATATTACTGTCGATATATGCATGGGGGTTCACCAACGAGTAGCGAACACCTGCCTGGGCTGCAAGGTTCACGACGATCTCGAACCGTTCTTCGGCAAAGAGACCTGCAATCGCCGCACGATCAGCCAGTTCTCCCTTGACAAACCTGAAACCGTCGCGCGCCTCCAACATTTTCAGACGGCTCAACTTCAGGTTGACGTCATAATAGTCGTTGAGATTGTCCAGTCCGACAACGGCATGCCCTGCATCAAGAAGTCTGTTCGCCAGATGGAACCCGATAAAGCCGGCAGCACCGGTGACCAGAATCTTGTTTGTTGTTTCACCCATCGTTGTTTCGCCTTTCAAAGCAGATTTGTGTTATGTCGTGACGGATACGCCTCACAACCGCCAAACACGAAATCCTGCCGCTGACATGGCATCCCGGTCATAGATCCCCTTGACATCGACCAGTACGGGATTATCAACGGCAAGCACCCTGAATTCTTCGATCCCCCAGGAACAGTAGAGTGCATGGGATACCGCAACCACAAAGGCAGCAGCAGGTTGCAACGCCTCAAGCGGACAGAGTGACACACCATATTCGTGGCGAGCCTCATCACTGTCCGCTAAGGGATCGTGTACCTGTACCGAAATGCCATAATCCTCAAGCTCCCGAATGATATCGATGACCTTTGAGTTACGGAGATCAGGGCAATTCTCCTTAAAGGTCAGGCCCAGCACCGTTACTCTGCTCCCCAGAATATTGTGCCGCGCATGAATCATCTCCTTCACGGTCCGCTGGGCAATGAATTTCCCCATACTGTCGTTGATCCGGCGGCCTGCCAGGATCACTTGGGGAATATAACCGATTCGTTCAGCCTTATGGGTGAGATAATAGGGATCAACCCCGATGCAGTGACCACCGACCAGACCCGGTTTGAACTTGAGGAAGTTCCACTTGGTTCCGGCAGCTTCAAGCACATCGCTGGTGTCTATCCCCATCCGATCGAAGATAAGTGCCAACTCGTTCATGAGAGCAATATTGAGGTCCCGCTGGGTATTTTCAATGACCTTTGCAGCCTCTGCCACCTTGACGCTGGAAGCCCTGTGCACCCCGGCGGTAACGACCGATTCGTAAACAGCCGCAACAATTTCAAGGGTCTCGGCATCGCAACCGGAAACCACCTTCTTTATCCTGGTGAAGGTATGCTCTTTGTCCCCGGGATTTATCCGTTCCGGGCTGTACCCCACCTTGAAATCCACACCGAATTTGAGCCCGGAAATCCGTTCGAGAATCGGCACGCACTCTTCCTCGGTCACCCCCGGATAGACCGTCGATTCATAGACGACGATGTCACCCGGTTTCAGGGCACGACCGACGGATTCCGATGCCCGGAACATGAGCGTGAGATCGGGCTGGTTGGCATCGTTGACCGGTGTCGGAACAGCAACAATATGGAAATCTGCCTTCTTCAGGTCATCAATGCTGTCCGTAAAAAGGATGTCCGCCTCTTGCAATTCAGCGCATTCCACCTCCCCGGTCCGGTCAACCCCCTCACGCAACTCCCTGATGCGCACGGAATTGATGTCAAATCCCACAGTCGTGCGCGACTTGCCGAATGCAACGGCAACCGGTAATCCCACATAACCGAGACCCACCACAGAAACACACCTGTTGAACACATTGCCTCCCCGAACCACGTGATCAGCCCCAGAAAGCCATTTGAAGCCCCAAGGTACTATACAGAAATGTATGCAATTTGCAACCGCGGGGCTTGCTACCTTCGAGCTGAATGCAATCCCTGTCGCCTTCCGTCGATGTAATCGTAATGGAGATTCGGGAGAATGTGCCAGATGGATGTACACAAGTACCGAAGTAACGGTGTAGACCGGGCTCACGGCATCATCACCTTGTAATTATCTTTAAAAACTGCTCAGGCTGGCGCGATGACCTGCCGATATGGCTCTACATGCCGGATATTCAACCAGGGGGAGGGACAGGATATCGTCCAATCCATGTAGAAGCAAGAATTCTACGGCCACAGCACTCCTTTCCGGCGAAGTACAATTTTCTCAGGATTTCGGCTTGTTATACACATCCATCGTCGTCTCTCATCCGAAGTAATTGTAAATTCAGTAACTTCAACAAAGACCAACTAAAGGTCTCCGGGAATTTCCCGATTACTAATCATAAATACCCGTTACATAATTCATAATATATCCCGGATAAGGAGTCCCACCATGGCATTCAAGAGTTACAGACACTGGCCGGTCAGATGGAAGATCATGACAATACCGGTACTCAGCTTTATCGTCATCCTTTTCGGAGTCGAACTGTTCATCCTGCCGTTCGTGGAACAGCAACTCATGGAGCAGCGGCGCAATGCGGTGAAGCAATCGGTTGAGGTCGCCTATGGCATTTTAGAAGATCGAGCCAAACTGGCAAAGGATGGTAAGCTCGCCATTGAAGATGCACAGAATCAGACAATCGAAACTATTAGGACCCTTCGCTACAATGGTAAGGAGTATTTCTGGATCAATGACCTGGGCAAGCCGGTCCCGAAAATGATTATGCACCCCACGGTACCATCCCTTGACGGCAAGGTGCTCGACGACTCCAAATTTAATAAAGCAACCAGCATGCAGGAAGGGCTCGATGGCCCGGTCATGAAACTGGACAACAAGAACCTGTTCGTTTCATTCAATGAGGCAGTCGGCAAATCGGGGCAAGGCCTGGTTACCTATGAGTGACCCAAACCGAAGACTGGTGGCGGTGTAACAACGGAGCTCTACACTAAACTCTCGTATGTAAAAAAGTCTGACCCATGGGCATGGGTCGTCGGCAGTGGCGTCTATGTCGATGACGTGAAAAAAGAAGCGGCAGAACTGAGACTTCCGGTCTATGCAGCAGCCCTTCTCTTCTCCTGTCTGATACTCATTCTTGCATATACCGTGGGGAGTGGCATCAGGCGCGCATTCAAGGAAATCGTTGAGCGACTGGTCGAAATGTCCAGCGGCGACACGGATCTCACCCAGCGCCTGGAAGTAACCCGTGAAGACGAATCCGGCGAAATGATACGATCCTTCAATCTGTTCCTGGATAATCTGCAGAAAATTATCTCCATGGTCATGCAGAATGCAACCCAGGTGGCTCACGCTGCAGTCGACATGAAGATCCGGTCCCATGAAATGGCTCAAGGTTCCGAAAGGGTCGCCATGGATGCCCTTACCGTTGCGACTGCGAGCGAAGAAATGTCCGCGACATCCAATGACATCGCAAGCAATTGCGTCAGGGCTGTCGAATCGTCACAGCAGACATCCGGCCTGGCACAGGATGGTTCAGGGGTCGTAAACAATACTATCGCCGTCATGGACCGTATTGCCGAGCAGGTGCGTGCGTCAGCTGCTACCGTTGGACTCCTGGGAGAAAAATCGAACCAGATCGGAACGATTGTCGGCACGATCCAGGATATTGCAGATCAGACCAACCTGCTTGCCCTGAACGCAGCCATCGAGGCGGCACGAGCCGGCGAACAGGGACGCGGCTTTGCCGTGGTTGCCGACGAGGTCAGAGCCCTGGCCGAACGAACTACCAAGGCAACCCGCGAGATCAGTGATATGATCAAATCGATTCAGAGTGAGACCAACGGCGCAGTCGAGGCGATGAACCAGGGGGTTAAAGAAGTACACGACGGCACGTCTGAGGCTGCAAAATCCGGCGCAGCACTGCAGCAGATCCTTTCGCAAGTTGATGAAGTCACTCAACAGATCAACCAGATAGCAACTGCGGCAGAAGAACAGACCGCCACGACCGGTGAGATCAGTTCAAACATCGGCAGGATAACCGATTCGGCCAAGACCTCCTCAATATATGCTCAGGATACGGCCAAAGCTGCCGAAGACCTGAACCAACTGGCAGAGGCTCTCATCAGTGCTGTTGACCGATTCCGGACCATTGTTAAGTGGAATGACCGGATGAGCATCAACGTGAGACAGTTCGACGATCAGCACAAGCAACTTGTCGCCATGATTCAGAAACTGAATGAAGCCATGAAAAATGGTGAAGGAAACAAAGTCATCAGCGATATCCTCAACGGGCTGGTTGCCTATGCCGAATCGCATCTGACCCAGGAGGAACGGTTCCTTCAGCAACAGAATTACCCGGAATATGCGGCACACAAGCAGATCCATGACGATCTGCGGAAGAAACTGGGCGAACTGATCCATGAATATGAACAAGGTCGTGCCGTACCTGCTGCCATCATGTCGTTCCTGAGCGACTGGCTGGTGACCCATATCATGAAAGTCGACAAGAAATACGGCGAGTTCTGCCAGAAGAAAGGGGTCAAATAACAGGACGTTCCCTTACGTCAATTTCCAATATCAGCTTAAGGGCCGCTTCATGCGGCCCTTTTCATTCCCTATCCGTATACCTCAATCCCCGCGCTGGACATTCTTTTCATGAGAATCCAGGGGATCATTTTCTATTGACCCCCACCCGGACTGTACGCTATAAATGCCAAAATTTTGTTTTATATTTCTCTGGAGGTGAAACGAGTATGTCGCTTGTCGAACAAATCAAGGCAAAAGCGAAAAGTAACCTGAAAACCGTCGTACTGCCCGAGAGCTATGACGAGCGTATGTTGTTCGCAGCCCAGCAGGTTATGGAACAGGGTTTGGCAAGGGTTGTGATCCTCGGCAATCTTGACGAAGTCAAAAGTGCCGCGGCCGCAAAGGGAGTAAACCTGTCCGGCGTTGAGATTATCGACCCCATGACCGCACCTAAACTGCCAGCATACATAGACGATCTAGTTGAGCTGCGCAAAAGCAAGGGGTTGACGCGGGAAGACGCAGAAAAGCTCCTGACGGCCAAGGACAATCTCTATTTTGCCGGCATGATGGTCAGAAAGGGAGATGCTGACGGTGAGGTTGCCGGCGCTACCGGCACTACGGGAGATGTGTTACGGGCCGCTTTCCAGACAGTTGGCACAGCACCGGGCATCAAGACAGTTTCTTCCTTTTTCCTGATGATAACCAAGACCCCGTCGTTTGGCGAAAACGGTATCCTTCTCTTTGCCGACTGTGCAGTCAATCCCAATCCCGATGCCCAGGCACTTGGTGAAATCGCAGTCGCAACAGCACGCAATTGCAAATCATTTCTGGATGTGCCTGGACGCGTTGCCATGCTCTCATTCTCTACCAAAGGAAGCGCTTCCCACCCAGATGCCGATAAGGTTTTGAAGGCACTGGAGATAGCAAAGAGTATTGACCCGTCTCTGCAGATCGACGGTGAACTTCAGGCCGATGCTGCACTGCTCCCCAAGGTAGGCGAGAAGAAGGCCCCTGGCAGTGCCGTAGCAGGCAAAGCTAACGTCCTCATTTTCCCGGATCTCGATGCAGGCAACATCGCTTACAAATTGGTAGAGCGCGTTGCTGGTGCAGAAGCTCTGGGACCCATCATCCAAGGTCTGGCAAAGCCGGTCAATGATCTTTCCCGCGGCTGCTCGGTTGAAGATATCGTCAACGTCGTGGCAATTACGGCGGTTCAATCCCAGGGATAACCTCTGCACCTCCGGATATACAAAAAGGCCGTTGGGAAGCTCTCCCAACGGCCTTTTTGTATCCTATAAAAAAATTGCCTCCCAGAGAGGCAACTCGACTCAAACTGGCTATTTTCTCACAAAATCCTTACTGGCAAATGAATATGTGAAATTCATGTGGTCGGTATAGGTACCTGCAAGGATTGCAGCCACATCCTCGGTAAAGACCAGCTCCTCATCGGTGGGAATAACAAAGACCTTGATCGGTGAGTCGTCCGTGGTGATAAGACTCTCCCGCTTACGCGTCATTGCACCCTTGTTCCGTTCCTTGTCCAGGCAGATTCCAAGGTGTTCAAGCCCCTCTATGGCTCGTTCGCGGATTGGCCATCCCATCTCTCCAACCCCGGCGGTAAATACGACCGCATCAAGTCTGCCAACGGCTGCCATGTACGAACCAATATATTTTTTGAGTCGATACGCCTCGATATCCAAAGCAATCCTGCAGAGACGGTCACCATTGTTGGCATGTTCGATCACATCCCGTCGATCTGTGAAGCGCCCGCCGGTAACCCCGAGGACACCGCTTTTCTTATTGAGAATACTGTCGATCTCTTTCGCCGACAGATTTTCCTTCTGCATCATGAATGCCGGGATCGCAGGGTCGATGTCCCCGCACCGAGTCCCCATGACGGCACCTTCGAGTGGCGTAAGCCCCATGCTCGTGTCCACCGAAACCCCGTTTTTGATGGCACAGTGAGAAACGCCGTTGCCGATGTGCATGGTGATAATGTTGCAGTCACAGGGTGGTTTGTTGAGAAGTACCGATGCACGCTTCGAAACATACAGATGGGAAGTCCCGTGAAAACCGTAACGCCGCACACCGTATTTCTCGTACCAGTCATAGGGAAGCGGATAGAGATAGGCATGTTCCGGCATGGTCTGGTGGAATGCGGTATCGAATATCGCTACGTGAGGGACCTTTGGCAACAGCGCTTGCGCTGCCTCGATGCCGGCAATGTTGGGAGGGTTGTGCAGCGGAGCAAGATGCTGAACCTCTTTGACCGCATTCAGCACCTCCTCGTCGATCATTACTGAACGGGTGAACATTTCGCCACCGTGAACCACCCGGTGGCCAACTGCCGATATCTGGTTGATATCCTTGAGAACGCCATGGCTTGGATCGAGAAGGGTCTTTATGATGAGATCAATAGCAACCTGATGATCGGGACATTCCGAATCCTCACGATACGTCTCTCTTCCAGGGACTTCATGCAGAATGAACGAATCTCCGATGATGACCCGTTCAACCATTCCCTTGGCGACAACCTCCTTCTTTTCCCAATCAAAAAGCTGATATTTCACCGATGAACTGCCACAGTTCAGGGCCAGAATATCCATGCGCTCCTCCTAAAAATAATGTCAATATGCAAAATCGAACGGAAAAGTTGAGAATTTTCCGTCATGTTAAAAATATTGCCCAAATACTTTAAAATAAATAAAACTGTTTTTTATAATACCTGAGAGGCAACCCCAATTCAAGAAAATTTCTGTAAACAGTCTCGCAGCGTAGAAACCTTTCTTCTGGACATTTGTAAACACGTGTGCTAGCGTACCGGCCAAATTTGAACTACATCTTATCAAAGAAGGAGGTGACTATCTTGGCTCATGTAATTTCCAACGATTGCACCAACTGCGGCGCTTGCGTCGACTCCTGCCCGGTGAACGCCATCAATGCTGGCGACAGCAAGCACAACATCGACGCAGATACCTGCATTGATTGTGGCGCATGTGTTGACACCTGCCCGGTGAGTGCTATTTCCGCAGCGTAATCCACTTTTACGCACACAACACAGAAAGGCCGACGGTTTCCCTGTCGGCCTTTCTTTTTTCCCTGCGTTGCAATAGCATGCACTAGGGCCCCGCAACCGTCGAACCAACGACCTCCAATCCAAATTCCCCCGCATCCTTGGGCACATTGGCAAACACGATTACAAACGGAATCGCCTTTCCCGGCTGCACCCCGAGATTTGCCAGCGAGTCGCCGAACTGGTTGTTCATGACTGTCTCCAACTTGGCAAAGGGAAGCGTGGTCAACTGCTCCCGAGTGAGGAGATTGCCACAATAAGCTGTTTTGGTCATGATAGGCTGTCCCTTTTGTGCTGCATAGAGACTTGCCTTGACTTGTATGGAGGCACGCGGTTTTGCGTAGGCATTCACTGCTTCCCCCCTGACTACAAAAATATCGCCGATAACCTTGTTACTTAAAAACTCTCCCGTTGTATTTCGAAGGGTTATACTTCCCTCTTCACCACTGTTCAGCCCTGCCCATTTGGCAAAAGTGGCGATCCCGAGTTTATTGAAGGCCGCCGGACCCTCGTTGAGCATGTAGAAACCCACTCCGGCAAGAACGACAATGAACAGGACGGAAACAACCGTAATGGCCGCAGGGAACAGGGAACTCCCCTTGCGCCGTGACGCTATACTCAGTGGCGGCAGCTCTTCGTCCGGTTGAGCAGCCGGCATGTCAGCCACTGGTGGAGGTCCGACCTCCGACTGAGTCGTGTGGTCTTCATCCTTTGACACAGTGGCTATCGGAGGTTGCGACTGAAACCGCTGCACTGCAGCAGATACAAAATCTTTCTCTTCTTCGGCTTTGCCCATATCCCATGTTATTCCAGCCGCAGGCGGGGGCATCTCCATTTCACCTACGCCAGTCTCAACAGGTTCAGCCGTTTCCTCGGCAAAGCTGGGCTCTTCCCCTCTCTGCTCATCCTCAGACTCGAAAGAAAACTCGCCAGCAGACTCCTCCGGTGGTGTGACATCAGGCTCAGCCTGGTCCGTCATTGCAACTGAAGGTTCGACATCACTCTCCCAGGAGTTGAACTGCACTTGCGATGTTAGGTCATCTGCGTTGTCATCAAATGCAGGGGAAGTCTCCGGCCAAGGCTCAGAGGCAAAGCTTACCTCTTCTCCAACAGCCTCAGGCTGACTTTCCGCGACAGTATCCTGGGTACTCCCGGGCAAATGCGCATCTGAGGACGATTCTTCGTCGACTGTTGCGTCATTGTCAAGCCAGTCCGGCAGTTCGGAGGCAACCGTCCCCGCTTCTGCCGGTTCCATGTGCATGGCGCTCGAATCTATCGCTCCCACGTGCGGAGCGTCATCGTTTTCCAGCGATGCAGGATCAAAGTCCGATAACCAGTCATCCTGTCGGGAAACGGTCGGCACTTCGCTCGTAACCGGGGTTTCGGGCACGTCTTCCTGTTTCTGCTCCGGGGAGAAGTCCGGAACAGCTTCCTGCTCGGGAGAGTCGGCACCAGAAGTCGGCGCTGCAGACTCCTGATTGCCTGAAATCGAGGGAGCCCCTCCCAGACCGCTCAACAGTGCATCAAAGTCCGGCTCTTCGGTCACCTGTTCCTGTCGCTCTTTTTTCACGACAAACACGAACCGGCATTTTGAGCAACGCACCTTGACACCCTGTTCGCCGACCTTCGCATCATCAAGCCTGAACCGTGTTGCGCACTGCTCACACTGGACGATCATCATGCCCCCCGTTACTGGTTTCAGTCATAACTTCGTAAATATCGGGCAATTCTCTGCATCGCCCGTCAATATCCAACCCATACCCGACAAGGAAGCCACTACTGCATGCCAACCCTGCGTAATCTGGCACAATCCGGCATTGCCGCTGCTCCTGTTTGTCAATCAGGCTGCAAATCCTCAGATCACTCACGCCTCGTGAGTAAAGATGCTCTATCAGCGATTGCAGGGACAGGCCGGTATCGACGATATCCTCCACAACCAACACGCTTCGACCGTTAAGTGGAAGAGAAAGATCTTTGAGGAGTGATACCGTACCGGTCGACCGTGTCCCCTGGTAACTTGCCAGTTGTACCGTATCGATCTCCAGGGGGATACTCAACCTCCGGATCAGATCGGCGGCAAAGAAGAGTGCCCCTGTGAGGACCACAACCACTACCAGCTCACGGCCTTGATAATCACTGTTTATCTCGGCGGCAAGTCGCTCGACCTCTGCCAGTATGCGCTCACGAGGATAGAGCAACCGCAGTGGCAAGTCAGTCAAGCCTTTGCACGTATGCTCCATGACCAAAATCCCCTAAGTCTCTATAACAGAAAGGGTTAACTGTGTCAAATCATTATGGCCTTAATCCCATGGCTGTGATATAGTGTCTTGCGCGATATTTATCCAGCCCCAGCGTAAGGAGTAAGACATGAAATTCTGTGGACTCATCGCCTGCTGCTTTTTCCTGATCAGCGGAACCGCCAGCGCAGCGCCGCAGATTGTGGTCGAGCAGCCATTGTACAACTTCGGCACTCTTGTCCAGGGGAAAAAACTCGACCATACCTTTGTTATAAAGAATATCGGCGATGCACCGCTTAAAATAAACCATATTCGTCCGGCATGCGGTTGCACTGCGGCCAATGCCAGTGTTCCCGTTATGCTGCCCGGCAAAACGTCTGAGATCAAGATATCGTTCAACTCGGCAAACTTTTACGGGACAGTGACCAAAACCGTGGCAGTGGAGACGAACGACCCGAAAACTCCTACCTCCACGCTCACCTTGACCGGCACCATTACCGAAGAAGTGGCTGTGCTTCCCAAGCAGCTGAATCTGGGGCAAGTCCGGGCCAATCAGCCCAAAACCATAACTATAAGTGTGGAAAACCGCGGCAGCAAACCGTTGAAACTCGTCTCCCTCAGGTCACCCATGCCCCAGGTATCGCTCAGATCTGACAAAACGTCACTGAGGAGTGGAGAATCGGCCACCGTCACGGTCACTGTTACGCCACGCCAGGAAGACCGGATGTTAAGCGGCTATCTCTCCATTACAACGGACAGTACGAGCAAGCCTGAAGTGATGATACCGATCTACGGCTCACTGGCACGCTAACGTAGTCATTGCTCCTTGAGCTCGCTATAGGCCCGCTCCAGGTTGACATCGAAAAAATTCTTGTATCCAGGCAGGTTTTTGTACTGGGGTAACGAAAACTCTTTTTTGGTCCTGGCAAGTGAATGACCGAGTTCGATATGGCGCAGAACCTCGGTCAAAAAGTCCTGCAGAAAGACCTTGAACCGGCTGATCCCCGCTGTATCGGTCACTCCCCCCACACCCGGAATCACGACTTTCGCGTCGAGAGACTCCAGCATCTCGACCCCCATGACCCACTCCCGCATGTTGCCGGTACCCATGTACCCCACGGCACCATTGAAGACCAGGTCCGAGGTAAAGAGCACACCTTCCGCAGGCACGTAGACAAAGATATCCCCTTTGCTGTGCCCCTGATCGATGCTGTTCAGGATTATGGATATATTCTCCCTCTGCAAGGTTACCCCTTTGTCGAAAAAGGTAACCGGGTTTTTGACCTGGCGATACTCGCTTTTTAACGCAAGCCAGGTCTGCCAGGAAGTAATGATTTCCGCATTGGGGGGAAGGTCGAGATCGATGTAGTTATACCCGCTGTGATGATGTGTCAGGATGACCTCGCGCACCGGATTGGGGGTGATCCTCGCTATTTCCGCTATCAACTCCCGCACACCTTCCAGCACGAAATGAGACCCCGCCAGGATCACATAATTGCCTGTCACAATAAACATGGCATTGCTGGCGGTCTTCCCTTTCGGTAGAGCAATAGCGGCATAGATGGAATCCGAGACCTTGTGAATCTCGTAATTTTTCATCGTTTCCGCACAGTTACCCCACCCAGAGAGCATCAGCACCAGTAAGACAGTCAACACAAAACGCTGCATGGGAATTCCTTGCCTCCATTCTTCGGCCCGGGACCGGCTCACTGGGCATCTTACCAGAGATGCCGGAGAAATAACAGGTTATCGTCCCGGCCCGGCAAAAAATGGAGAATTGCCCTTGAGTTCCACGCTGAAATAGTGTAGGAATGTTGACGCGGGCGGTTAGCTCAGATGGATAGAGCGCAGGCCTCCGAAGCCTGAGGTCGTGGGTTCGACTCCCATGCCGCCCGCCAGATATGCGAAGAGGTTAGGCCCATGAGGAGCCTAACCTCTTTTAGTTTTGGATTCGCCATCCGTCAGCGCACGTTCGCGGATCAATCGTAGATAATCATGTCGCCGGACTTGTTGGGATGGCAGACGTTGCATTTACCGGTAACGGAAAACGCCCGTTTCCCATTGTGACATGCACCACAGTGCTTACCCGCGGCAATGGTCTTCATGGTGATTTTTGCGGCACCGAATTTTTTCTCCGGGAAAATCTCCTTGTTATGGCAATCTTTGCATTTGATCCCACGATTGAGATGCTTGTCGCCATGGAACAATGCCATGTCGTTCGCCGTTGCCCCCTGGTACAGGAGATCCTTCATGGATGCGGCAAGAGCACTCATCGATGCCGATGAGCAGACCAGAATCAGCACCACGATTACAAAACGCGTTCTCATGATCGACCTCCTTTTCCATGCAGCAATCTAAAATGGAATGGCAATGTGCGGAAAACCTTCCACAGACTATACCATATATTAAGATATTCCGCTGTGGGCCAATAGCATTCCCCGGCCCATGAAAAAGGTTTGCTGATTCCGGCACCAGTCGCCTGCGGCAATGACGCAGGCGACTGGTGCCGGACCTGTCCCCTGTCAAGGATCGCTCCGGCGAATTATCTCCGCTACCCTCTCCCGTCCGTCGAGGAGAACCCCCTCTTGCCTCAGCAGCCATGCCTTGGTCTCAATCCCCCCTGGCCCGGAATATCCTGTCAGCTTCCCGGAAGCCCCGACGACCCGGTGACAGGGAACGATGATCGGCAGCGGATTGGCAGCCATTGCCGTGCCGACCCCTCGGGCAGCGCCGGCGCTTCCGATTGCGCGGGCTACATCGCCATAGGTACGGACTGAGCCATAGGGAATGGTTGCCACCAAGGCATAGACCGATTTCTGAAACGGAGTGAAACCGTGCTGATCCAAGGGAAGCTGGAACGGTATCCGCTTGCCGGCGAAATAAGCCTCGAGCAGCACCGCCGCTTCCTTCTCCAGACCGTTCCCCTCCCTGGCATCCGGCCACTCAGAGACAATTCTGCTCGTCAGCGCCTCTTTTCCCGATCCTTCAAAGGGAAGCATGACCTCGACCAGTCCGTTATCGCCGGCAAGGACCGCCCCCCAGCCAAGAACGGTGTGATACACGGCATATCGCCCATTTTGTAAGCTGCGTCTTCTCATCCGTTCCTCCTTCGCGCCATTTTCTGCCGGATCAGCGCTATTCCGTCCCTTACCTCTTCACTGTGCAGCATCCAGGATGCCCCCAGATAGATGCCTGCACAGACAGCCACGGTCCCCCCCATGAGAAAAGCCTTTGCCAGGCGTCCCTCCAATAGCGACCAATCAGCCAGCCCCATGGCCCAATAGGCAGCTGCCCCTACAGGAACCGATGCCGCAAGCGCCTTTATCCCGGCAATCAGGATCTTCCTACCGCCAAAAGGACCGATCTTCCTGCGCAGCAGCAGCAACAGGAGCAGCAGGTTGGCACCCGCTGCCAGGGTCGAAGCCAGTGCCAACCCTCCGTGCAACAGAGGGCGCATAAGGAGGAGACTGAAGACTACATTGAGGATAAAGGCGATGAAGGCGGTGAAGACCGGGGTTCTGGTGTCCTTTAGGGCATAGAAGGCAGGGACAAGCACCCGCATCAAAGCCACCAGAGAAAGCCCCAGTGAATAGAATATCAACGCCTCAGCGCATTTCTGAGCCTTGTCGAAACCGAATTCTCCCCCCATGAACAGCAGGCTGAAGATGGGAGTAGAGCAGACCATCAGACCTGCCATGGCGGGAATGGTGACGAAGATGATGAGCCGCAGGCCGAAAGTGAGCGACTCCTTGAGGGCATCAATCTCGCCGGCGGCAGCCTGCCGGGACATGGAGGGGAGCACTGCCTGGGCCACGGATACGGTAAAGATCCCCTGGGGAAACTCGAAAAGACGCTGGGCATAGTAGAGATAGGAGACGCTCCCCTGGGGGAGCAGCGACGCCAGGATATTGCCCACGGTGATATTCAGGTAGTAGACCCCGACACCGAAGATCGACGGCCCCATCAGCAGGGCTATCTTCCTTACGGCCGGGTGCCTGAAGGAAAACGAAGGCCTGAAGGAAAACCCCAGCCGGTAGAGAACCGGCAGTTGCAGCAACAGCTGCAGTACCCCACCCAAAAGGACACCGACCGCCAGGGAAGTAATCGGCACTGAGAAGCGATCGTGCAGCAGCCAGGCCGACAGGATCATTGCCAGATTGAGGAAGACCGTGGAGATGGCAGGGGTGAAAAAATGGCGCACCGTATTCAGAATACCCATGCAGAGGGCCAGGAGGCTGATGAAGAAGAGATAGGGGAACATCAACCGGTTGAGTAACACGGTCAGCTCGAATTTTGCCGGCACGGCACGGAATCCGGGAAACATGAGACCGACGATCTGGGGGGATAAAAGGATGCCTGCGACGGTCACTCCTGCCATGACAATCGTCAGAAGGGTAAAGCAGATATTTGCCAGTTCTCGGGCGGCATCCTCACCATCACGGGTGAGGCACTCGGAAAAGGTCGGGACAAAGGCAGAGGTCAGCGCCCCTTCGGCAAAGAAGCGGCGAAGCATGTTGGGGATCTGAAATGCGGCAAAGAAGGCATCAGTGGCAAAACCGGCGCCGAACAGGCGGGATACCACCATATCCCGCACCATACCCATGATCCGCGACAAAATGGTTGCAAAGCCGAGTACCCCGGCGGCACGGGCAATGTTCCTCTTCTCCGACATGCACTCCCCTGTGTGTGATGGTGCCAGCTATGTACCACAGATCAGCGGCAACAAGGAAACATTTTCCTTTCTCAGCAGGAGTCCGGTTCAAAGAGGGCATTCATGAGGAGAAAAACGGCTGAAACCGGTTGACTCACCACCTCTCCAAGGGTGTCCGCAACGACGGCCCTGCTTCGGCGCAGATAGTTCTCTTCCCCGCAAAGGCTGCCCAGACGGCGCAAGAACATGACCGCCACCGCAGTACCCGAAGGAATCACCCCATCGCGGAGTGAAGACCGACGAACGAGCAGCTCCTCCCCCGCACTGTCAACAAGCCGACCCTGACCGGTACTCCCGAACTGGTCGAGCATTCTGTCCGCTACGGTACGTGCTGCGGCAAGCCAGCCCGTTCCACCGGTCGCCCGGTGCAGCTCAAGGAGGCCCCAACCGAAAAAGGCATAATCTTCCAGGAATCCGGGAACCGATACCCGGCCGGCGAACCAGCTCCGCATGAGCCGGCCTTCGTCATCGGTCAAGTGGGTCCGGACAAAAGTGACCGCGCCTTCAGCCGCATGGAGGTACGTCTGGTTGCCGGTGACGGCGTAGCCGCTGGCCAAAGCGGCAATGAACAACCCGTTCCATGCCGTGAGCACCTTTTCGTCCCTGAGTGGCTGTATCCGCACAGATCTGGCGTTCAACAACTTCTGCCGCCACCGATCCACGGCAGCAGCAAGTGCATCCGGCGTCATCCTCCATTGCCCGGCCATGTCCGGGAGTGAGCGGGGGAGATGCAGGATGGACTCCCCTTCAAAATTCCCCTCACTTGAAACGTCGAACAGGCGACAGCACTGCTCGGCCCCCTCTCCTATCGCGGCTGCCACCAAGGCAGGGGTCCAGAGGTAGCAGGCACCTTCCCGCCCTTCGCTGTCGGCATCAAGGGCACACGCATAGCCGCCATCCGGCAAGGCAAGATCCCGCATAACAAACGACAGGATCTCCTCGGCCACGGCAACAAAAAATGGATTGCCCATATCCTTGCCGGCTTCAAGGTAGACCAGGGCCATCAGTGCCTGGTCATAGAGCATCTTTTCAAAGTGCGGCACCAACCACTGCCGGTCCACACTGTAACGATGAAACCCGAACCCGATCTGGTCGTAGATACCGCCAAATCGCATCTGGTAGAGGGTTGTCGAAACCATCTCCTGCAGCGAAACATCCCCCGTAGTCCGCCACCGTTGCAGCAGGAAGAGGTGGTAGAGTGGCATGGGGAATTTAGGAGCCGTGCCGAATCCTCCGTGCTCCGTATCGTACAGCCGCCGCAGCTGAGCAGTCGCCTGATCCGCAAGCTGCAGCGGTTCTGCCTGTTCATCTGCAACCTCCGGCGCTTCTCGCAGGCCATCCATCACCACCGCACAGTGCTGCTCCAGTCGTGACCTCTCGGTTAGCCACAGGTCGTTGATACGGGACAGGACATCCAGCAGCCCCGGCATTCCGTGACGCCGCAGCTTCGACAGGTAGGTAGCGGCATAGAAGGGCCTTTTGTCCGGCAGCATCACGACGATTGAGGAATGCGGCAACCTCGTTGTCGGCAAAGGACTCGTGCGCCATGACATGGCACCAGTGACAGGTGGCATAGCCGATGGATAGAAAGACCGGTTTATCCTCCCGCAAGGCGCGGGCAAATGCCTCCTCCCCCCATGGATACCAGTCCACCGGGTTTTCAGCATGCTGGAGCAGATAGGGGCTGGCGGAAAAGATCAGCCTGTTGTAAAGTTCACCGCCATCTGCCGGCAGTTGCTCGCGGTCGACCGCCAGAAGTTGCCGGATCATCGTGTTGCCGTCACGGGTATCGCTGGACATTGTGCACCTCTGGAAAGGATGCCGGTGAAGTGGATAAAATCGTTGACAATACCGCCCAAAGTATACTAATGATTAGTATCTAATAGTATCCGATCCCATGCCGACTTTCTTCAGATAGTAGTCTTGCACAGAGTAGGCAGTGAACCTGGTCTCGGGAGACCGTTCGATGAAAAAGGGACTTTTGCTGGCAGTTGCGCTTGTCGCCAATACGGCTGTTGCAGCATATGCCATGAAGTTTGCCGCCTACAACGGCGACGTCTACTTCGACCACCGGCTTCACCGGCTCATCTTCAATTGCAGCGAATGCCACGATGGACCTCCGCAACACTTCGATCTCGATCACGAATCAGGACACAGGCTCTGCATTGGCTGCCACAAGCGGGTGAGTGCCGGCCCTGCCCGCCATTGCAGCGATTGCCACATCGTTTCCTAACCCCCTTTTCGAGGCATCTTCCCATATGCGCCTTCGTTTGGTCGCCATAATTGCTGCCAGCTGTCTGATCCTCATTCCCCTTGCCATCCTCGCCGCAGGACCGCTCCATGTCGGCAGTTTCAGCACCGGCGACCTCTCGGGCTGGTCTGACAAGCCCTTCAAGGGCAAGACCGACTATTCTCTCGTTGAGGATAACGGCCGCACCGTTCTCAAGGCACACAGCGCAAAGGCTGCATCCGGCCTTGTCAAAAAGGTTTCCGTCGACCCCAAGCGCTTCCCCGTGCTGCGCTGGTCGTGGAAGGTCGAACATATCATCCAGAAGGAAGATATCACCAGAAAGGGAGGAGACGATTTTGCCGCCCGTGTTTACGTGGTATTCCCCCGGACCTTTTTCTGGCGCATGCGGGCCATAAATTATGTCTGGTCGGCAAAAATGACAAAGGGCTCGTCAGCACCGAGCCCCTATACCAAAAATGCCATGATTGTTGCGGTTGAATCGGGAGGCGATAAAGTCGGCAGTTGGGTGAATGAGGAGCGGAATATCCTGGATGACTATCGGAAGCTGTTCGGTGAAGAACCGCCGGAGATTGGCGCCGTTGCAGTCATGACCGACACTGACGATACCCGGGAAGATATCACTGCCTACTACGGAGATATCTTCCTGGAAGGCAATCCCGCGCAACAAACTGCTCGCACGCAATGAAAAGAGGGTAAAGGCCGGACAGCCCAACCCTCCCCCCAGTTGTCAGCCGATCAACTTGGACAGACGGTTCTTCTGCTTTTCCAGTTTGTGCTGGCCATCTTCGATGGCGTGCAGGAGATCCTTTTTGGCATCGTGGGCCAGGTCCTTCCCCTTGTCCAGAATCTCCGAAGCCTTTTCGCCAACCGCTTCCACCATGTCAGAGACACTGTCGCTGAAATCATCCACCAGGTCGCCGGCACGACGCTTTACCCTACGGCTGTAACGGGCAATGTCCTGGCGAGTCTTCTTGCCCGACTGTGGGGCATAGAGCAGAGCCGCTCCGGCACCGATGATCCCACCTGCAACCAGCATCATGGCACCAACCATTATCGTTTTATCTTTGTCGTTCATTGCATATCCTCCCGGTTGATTTGATTACAATTGTACCGGAAAAATTGCCGATGCAAAGCTATCAGGCATTTTTATCGCTTGCCGGAACACAGACAAACCGGGCCTGATCTGCTATAGTCACGGCACAACCTCAAAGCAAGGAGCATTCCGCCATGCGCACCATCTATGATGTCGTGATCATCGGCGGCGGACCGGCCGGTATCGCCACCGCATATCTCTGTCAGAAGCACGGGCTAACGTATCTATTGCTGGAATCGGGCAAGAGCATTTTTCAGGGAATTGCCAATACCTATCCGGCAGGCAAGAACGTCTACCCCTCCAAACCGAAGGAGGCCCCGGAACCATTCCTGGTGGAAGAGCTGCGCCCTCCTGACAAACCAGTAACCGTGGAGAAGTACATCCAATACGTGCAGCACTTTGCCCAGCATGAAAACCTGCGGGTAGAGGTCGATATCCAGTTCGAGGACATCCGCGAAGAACGCGACATCCTCGTCATCCACACATCCAAGGGGCTTTTCAGGGCTCGCAAAGTCGTTCTTGCCTTTGGCAGCAGCATCCCCAAGGAGCTTTCGGTATACGGCGATGCCAAGATGGTTGCCAAAACCGTGGAAGACCCGACCAAGTATGTGGGAGTCCGGACCCTGGTCATTGGCGGCGGCAACACCGCAGCCGACGTCATCATTTCCATACTCAAGGAAAAGCGGCAGTTAAACGACAACCAGCCGGTCTATTGGGCCCACATCTCGGAAAAATTCGATGTGAACAAGGAAACAGCGCAACGGCTCGGGGAGGAAATCCTGCTGGGAGGGAACATCCGCCTGCTGCCCGGCGCAACGCCGCGCATTGGCGAAGTCGATGACGAAGGGGTGGACCGCCTGGTCATCCGTATCAACGAATTCAAGCAGCCCGACGGAATCGAGATCTACCATGCCATGAGCTTCCCCATGAAACACGTCATTGCCTGCATCGGCTCGCAGGGACCGATCCCGATCTTCGACAAACTGGGGGTGCAGACCATTGCCTGCGCCGAAGGGGTCTGCCAGATTGCCAAAGAAGGAGACCGGCTGGTGCTCCTGACCGCAGAGTTCGAGTCCACACGCAAGGGGGTCTATGTCATCGGCGGCGCTATCTCGCCATCCTACATGAAGATCAGCAGCGGCTCCATCCAGGAAGAACGGCACCCTAACCTGATCTATACCGCATTGAACGACGCCTACCACGTGACCGAAGCCATCCGGAAGAAACTGGGGCGCTCAGAAGCAGACACAAAGCCCTGAAACACCGGTCAGGAACCGGCAGCCTCCGCCTTGAGCCCATCCAGAACCGCTCTTACCTCGGTGACCATCTCCGCAGCCTGGGGCGATGTCTCATACCGGAGATAAAGCTCCAGGTAACGAATGGCGTCGCCTACCCGCTCCTCGTCCATGCACAGGCTGCCCAGGGTAAGATATGAGAGGGTGAATTCGGGATCGAGCCGCACCGACTCCAGACACTCCTTTTCCGCCTGCTCGAACTCTTCCAGGTCGTAGTAGAGTTCTCCCAGGTTGAAGTGGGCCGCGGCATCCTCCGGGTCCAATTCGATACCTTTCTGGAAGGCGGCAATGGCCTTTTCCCGCTCTCCCAGACCGTACCAGGCATCACCAAGCGCATTGTAGGCAAAGACATTCTCGGGATCGATGCCGAGCGCGGTCTGATAGGCAGTAATCGCCTCTTCGGCACGCTCCTGATTGGCATGGACCAGACCGATGCTGACGAAGGCGTCGGCATTGTGCGGATCGAGTTCGGAAACCTTTCGGTAGAGTTTCAGCGCTTCCTTGTGATCGCCACGCTCGAAGTAGATATCCCCGAGGGACAAGAGGGCGTCGCAGTCTTCAGGCGCCAGGGCGAGCCCCTTTTCATAGGCGGCAACGGCTTCGGGGAGCTTGCCCGAACCGGTAAGCGCCTCTCCGAGATAGAAAAATCCTTCCGGACGGCTCGCCGCCAGTTCGGTGCAGTGACTGAAGACCTCCGCGGCTGCTTCATGGTTGCCCACCTCGGCCAGCGAGATCCCCTTTGCCAGATGCTCTTCGAATGAAGTGCTCATATTCCCCTCCCATCAGACGTATTAGTGCAAGAGATGCGAAACATATCAACTGATTGCCTCA
Organism: Geobacter sp.; assembly: GCA_016223015.1. Taxonomy (GTDB): domain Bacteria; phylum Desulfobacterota; class Desulfuromonadia; order Geobacterales; family DSM-12255; genus Geoanaerobacter. The sequence goes on from JACRPV010000098.1 coordinate 21,775, forward strand.
GCTATCGGCCAAGGCTGGCGGAACTATACCAGAAAGACGTTCCCAATGCCAGCAGACCCGGCTCCATGATGAAAAAAGTCGTAAGAAACGGTTCACATTTCCTGGAGATCCTTTATACTTACCAGCAAGAAAATTTTCATGGGAAACTGCAATGGCGCACGATCACGAAACCATCGGCCTGCGTACGCTTGAGGATATCAGCGGGCTGATCCTCCACTCACACGATCTGCAGGAAACCCTGGACAACATCGTCAATCTGGTGGCAAAACGGACTGGTTCCGATGTCTGTTCCATCTATCTCCTGGAAAACGATGGCGAAACCCTCACCCTCCAGGCCACCAAGGGGCTGTCAAAAAGTTCGGTCGGCAAGATCACCATGAAGACCTCGGAGGGTCTCACCGGCCTCGTCATCGAACAACGGGGCGTAGTCAACATAGAGAACGCTCCGGGACACCCTCGCTTTAAATACTTCCGGGAGACCCGTGAAGAAAAATTCGCCTCATTTCTCGGCCTTCCGCTCTTCGAGCGAAAGACCCCGGTCGGCGTCATCGTCATCCAGACCAGGGAAGCACGAGTCTTCACCCCCCATGAAATCAGCACCCTGGCCACCATTGCCTACCAGATCTCCAGCATCGTCATCAACGCAAAGCTGCTCGACTCGATCCGGAGCAAGGAAGAGGAACGTGCCTATTTCGAACGCGAACTGGCCAGGGCAAAGCAGCAGGGGCTCTTTGACGCAGATGGGCAACCTCTGGAACAGAGGAAAAAAGGGAAGCATCAATCATTCTCTTTGACCGGTTCCGCGGCTTCACCCGGATTCTGCCTGGGAAAGCTGTTCATCATCAACCAGCGCGGCATGAAGGCCGGCACGGTGCACACCAAGATCCTTCCGCGCCAGGAGGAACGCAAACGGTTTCTGGTGGCCATCGAAAAGGCGAAGATCCAGACCCTGTACATGGAAAAACGGGTTGCCTCCAACCTCTCCAAAGAGGATGCATCCATCTTTCACACTAACCTCATGATCCTTGAAGATCGCGGGTTTATCGGCCGGGTCATGGAGGAAATCGACAGCGATTGCGGGGCCATCCAGGCAGTGCAGAAGGTAGTGGACCACTATGTCGCTGTCTTTGGCCAGATGGAGGACCCATATCTGCGCGAACGGTCGGCCGACATGGTGGACATCGGGCGGAGGATCTCCGATTCCCTGCAGGGAAACGGCACGACCAGGTCCCGTCTCCGCGACAAGAGGATCATCGTTGCCGAGGATATCCTGCCGTCCGACATGGCAACACTCAACCACGAGAAGATCCTCGGAATCATCACCGAAAAAGGGGACGTGAACTCGCATGCCGCGATCATGGCCCGTTCGCTCGGCATACCCGCCGTACTCGGGATCGGAGGGTTGTTGCACAAGGTGGGGCCCCGCGACGAGGTGATCATCGACGGCACCTCGGGACACATCTACGTCAATGCCGAAAAAAGGGTCCGGACCGAATACGAGCGCCTGCACAACGATTTCAGCCAGCGGCAGCGGGAACTGGAGGAGTTGCGCGATCTGCCCGCCATCACCACAGACGGGTTCAAGGTGAATCTCAAGGCCAACATCGGCCTCCTCTCGGACATCCGGGTCGCTCTTGCCAACGGCGCCGAAGGCGTTGGCCTCTACCGGACCGAATTCCCCTACATGGCGCGCAAATCATTCCCCAACCGGAGTGAGCAGTACTCGATCTACCGCAAGATACTGGAAGGATTTGCCGGGCTGCCGGTAAACATCCGGACGCTCGACATCGGCGGCGACAAAGGACTCCCCTATTTTGCCTACCCCAAGGAAGACAACCCCTTCATGGGATGGCGCTCCATCCGGGTCTCGCTGGAGCGGCAGGATATCTTCCGTGAACAGCTCGCAGCGGTGCTGATGGCCTCGGTGCACGGCGACGTAAGCCTGATGTTTCCCATTATCTCGGGGATCGACGAAGTCCGCCAGGTCAAGGAAATCCTCGGCCAGGTGCGTACCGACCTCGACCGGGAAGGGTGTCCCATAGCTCCCGATCTGCGGCTCGGGATCATGATCGAAATCCCCGCCGCAGTGCAAATCGCCCATATCCTCATCAAAGAAGTGGACTACTTCAGCATCGGCACCAACGACCTCATCCAGTACACCCTTGCTGCTGACCGCAACAATCCCAAGGTAAAGCAATATTACGACGCCTACCATCCGGCAGTGCTGCATTCCATCAAGCGGATCGCCGATGTCGCTGCCAGCGAGGGGAAACCGGTCTCCCTCTGTG
>JACRPV010000098.1:24085-33381 GCA_016223015.1 Geobacter sp.
GGTCAAGCAGGCACTTCGCTCCGTCTCGCTTGTCACAGCCCGCACCATAGCCTCGGACATCCTGTCCATGGAGAGTGCAAGCAGCATCAAAAGCTATCTGGAAGAGGTCAGAAACGCATTGCAGCTCTGACTGAGCCGATTGATGAGTCCCGCCGTCCCCTGGATCGCTTCCAGATACCCATCCCGACCTTGATCGCCACCAGCTGGACCACCGTCAACCGCGACGGAAAGGCCCGCTACGGTGCTTGCGCGTTTCGACAAACACTGTTCAATAATTCTCAACATCAGCACTAAAAATGCCGATATACATGTATATCGGATGTCACGGCATCGTGGAGGACAGATCTGCTTCTCCAGGAACGTTACCAACATACAGCTCCTTTCACCGTTACCGGGATTGCCACTATGAGAAATTCGCGGATCAGAACCAAGCTGACAGCTGTCGTCTCTCTGCTGATGGTTGCCCTGATGGCCATCCTTGCCATTGCCGGCTATACCTACTTTGCCCGGGTGTTCAAACAGGAGTCGGCAAAACACCACTTTGCCATGCTCAGCCTGGCTGCCGGCCAGCTCGATGCCCAGGTACGCCGCAGCCAGGAAATCCTGGGGATGGTTTCCCAAAGCCTTGCCTCGGTGAAACTGACCGATCTTTCCGCCGTGCAGCGCCTCCTGGACAGTGAAACCGACGCGAGAACTTATTTCGACGGCGGTTTTCTGCTTCTGGATGCCAATGGGCGGATTATCACCGAGAGCCCGGTTCATCCGGAACATCAAGGACATGGCCATCTGCACCGGAAATTCGTGCAAAAGACCCTGGAAACGGGCAAACCGGTCATTTCCGAACCGTACATCTCCGAAGCCCCCCCTTACGAGGCAACGATCACGTTTACTGTGCCGATCCGCGACCGTTCGGGAAAGCTGTTGGGGCTTCTCGCCGGACGCCACCTGCTCATGCGGGACAATTACCTCTCCGAGCTATCCCGGATTACCATCGGCAAGACCGGCTACCTGTATCTTGTCGACTCGAACAGGGTAATCGTCATGCACCCCGACAAGAAACGGGTCATGGAACAGATTGCACCCGGCATGAACAAAGGCCTGGACCGCGCCCTCCAGGGGTTCGAGGGGACCCTGGAAAACGTCAATTCCAAGGGAGTGCATGGCATCACCTCGTTCAAACGGCTGGAGTCGGCCCAATGGATCATTGGCAGTCACTATCCGCTCAGCGAGGCGTATGCCCCCATAAACCAGACCCGTATCTTTTTTATCTTGGCAGTCGCAGGGGTGTTCGTGGTGATGTTGCTGGCCCTCTGGCTCACGGCATGGCGCATCTCGGCTCCGCTGGCAACACTGGCCCAGCATGTTCGCTCTCTCCCCTTGCTCGATGCTGATCATCGCACAATCCACCTGCAGACCGGCGATGAAATCGGGGAATTGGCAGAGGCATTCAACGACATGGTGGTTCAGCTCGCCAAGCGTGATTCAGAAATTGCCCACAACCAGGACATCTACCGGATCATCACCAAGTTTACCAACGAAATTGCATTATTGGTGAGTACAACCGGCGAGATACTCTACATTTCTCCCAACTGTGAGACCATGCTGGGATACCGGGAAGACGAGTTCCTCGCAGACCCGCAACTGCTCGACCTGATCATTCATCCTGATGACCGGCAACGCTGGCTGGACCACCGACTCAATTTAGCCTGCAAAGGCGACTGTCACCCGCTCGATCTCCGACTGCTCCCCAAATCGGGCGGCATCATCTGGGTAAACCATGTCTGTTTCGAGGCGACCAACGATCAGGGAGAGGTCATCGGGATCAGGGGGAACTTCCGCGACATTACCCGTCGCATAAAGCTTGAACATCTGCTCGACGAGCAGGTGCGGTTCAGTGAGAATCTTCTCGAAAGCACCACCACTCCGCTCTTCGTCATAGACAACCACCACCGGGTCATCGTCTGGAATCGTGCCTGTGTTGATTTGACCGGAAAGAGTTCCGCCGAGATGATCGGCACTTCGCATCAGTGGAAACCATTTTACCCCGAAGAGCGTCCCACCGTGGCTGACCTGGTTCTCGACGGCCTGGAAGACGTGATCAACTCCTTTTACACCACTTATGAAACCCGAAACGACCTCCCCGGCGTTCTTCGAGCAGAAGGTTGGTATTACGGCATGAACGGGAAGGATCGCTACCTGTTTTTCGATGCCGCACCGGTTCATGATGCCAGCGGCAAGGTCGTTGCTGCCGTTGAGACACTGCACGACATTACCGACCGAAAACGGGCCGAGGAATCGCTGCGACTCTTCTCTCAGGCAGTGGAACAGAGCGGCAGCAGCATCGTCATTACCGACCCGATGGGAACGATCCAGTATGTCAACGAAAGGTTCTGCGAAGTAACCGGCTATACACGTGAAGAAGCCGTGGGGGACAATCCACGGGTACTCAAGTCGGGTGGGCAGCCGGCGGAACTCTATGCCGAACTCTGGCAAACCATCACTGCCGGTCGCAAATGGCACGGCGAGCTGCATAACAAACGAAAAGACGGCACCCTGTTCTGGGAGCTGGTGACCATTTCACCGATCATGAACGACTCCGGCATCATCACCCATTACCTGGCGGTGAAAGAGGACATCACCCATCGCAAGGAAGCGGAACGAAAACTCCTCAAACACCAGGCAGAGCTCCAGTTGAAGCACGAACAGCTTTCACATCTCTATACCCAGGTCGAACGGGGCAAACGCGAATGGGAACAGACCCTGGACTGTATCAACGACATTGTCATGCTGGTGGGAGATGATGGAATTATCAGGCGCTGTAATCGGGCGCTGTTGGAATTTACGAACCGGGATTACCAGTCGGTGATCAGCAGTGAGTGGCGCACGCTTTTCACCGACGTCGGTCTCGATATCGACCTGTTGATCGGGAAATCGGGCGAACTGTATCACCAGCAGTCGGGGCGCTGGTTCACGGTCAGGGTTTACCCCTATGCGGACGAAAAGGGTGCCGTTATCTCGCTCCATGACCTGACCGCCATAAAACTGGTTTCGGACGAACTGGCCAAGGCCTACGAAGAGCTGAAAACCACCCATCTGCAGCTGCTGCAGCAGGAGAAGATGGCTTCCATCGGCCAGCTCGCAGCCGGTGTAGCCCATGAGATCAACAACCCCATGGGATTCATCTCCAGCAACCTGGGAACCATGGCCAAATACTCAGAACGGCTCAAAGGGTTCATTGTCACACAGGATGAGGCGCTGAACAGCATCGGTTCGCCCGAACTGACAGCTTCGCTCGCAGATGCCCGCAAGCGGTTCAAGATCGATTATCTTCTTGAGGATATCCCCAAGCTGATCGCCGAATCCAGCGACGGCGCCGAACGGGTGCGGACCATCGTTCAGAACCTGAAGAGCTTCTCGCGCATCGACGACGCCGAATCAAAGCAGGTGGATATTAACGAATGCCTGGAGAGCACCATCAGCATCGCCTGGAACGAGCTGAAGTACAAGGTGACCCTGCAGAAGGAGTACGGCGAACTGCCGCTGGTGAGCTGCTATCCACAGCAACTCAACCAGGTTTTCCTGAACCTGTTGGTAAATGGAGCCCATGCCATCGAAAAACAGGGCGAAATCACTGTCAGAACCTGGCTGGACGGCAAACATGCCTGCATCTCCATCAGCGATACCGGCTGTGGAATCCCCGAAGCGATACGGTCCCGGATCTTCGAACCGTTCTTTACCACTAAGGAGGTGGGCAAAGGAACCGGCCTCGGGCTTTCCATCAGTTACGAAATCATCCAGCGACACAACGGCACCATCGAGGTGGCGAGCGAGGTGGGCAAGGGCACGACCTTCACCGTCAGGTTGCCGGTCAACGGAGGCAAAGCATCATGAGTGACCAAGTGAAGATTCTCTGCGTGGATGACGAACGGAACGTCCTGAGGGCTCTGGAAAGGATATTTCTGGACGACGACTACCAGATCCTGACCGCCGGCTCAGGCCAGGAAGGGATGGATATCCTCGAAACAGAACCGGACATCCAGGTCGTCATCTCCGACTACCGGATGCCGGGGATGAACGGGGTAGATTTCCTGCGGGAGGTCTATTCACGCCATCCCGACACCATCCGCATCGTTCTCTCCGGCTATGCCGATACTGCCTCAGTAGTTGCGGCAATTAACGAAGGACAGATCTACAAGTTCGTTCCCAAGCCATGGAACGACGACGAACTGCGTATGACCATCGCCAAGGCGATCGAAACCTTTTTCCTGCACCGCAAGAACCTTGAGCTTACCGAAGCATTGCGCAGAAAGAACGAAGAACTCTCCACGCTCAACGACTCCCTGGAAAGGCTGGTCGCCGAACGCACCCTCGAACTGATCCTGCAGAACCGCGCGCTGCAGCACACCCGCAACATTCTGCAGCACCTGCCGGTGGGGGTACTGGCGCTGGTCTCGGATGGCATCGTGGTGCAGGTCAATCTTGAGGCTGCAAACATCCTGAAAACTGACAGTGAAGAAATCCTCGGCAAAAAGGTCGAAACGGTGCTGCCCCCCGCACTCTGTGATTTCGTTGCAACGGTACTCGTCCAAAAGAACGGCTGTACAACCATCGACTGCAACGGTGAATCACTCTGTGTCAAGGGAACCTGCATGATAGAAGACGAACAGGAGGGGCTCATCATCTGCCTCAATCGGGAGTGCCGGAAATGAGCGAAACCATCCTGTTCGTCGACGATGAGCAAAACATCCTCAATGCCCTGCAACGGGTGTTCGTCGACAGCAATCTCCAGATACTGACCACCAGCAGCCCGCTGCAGGCAATCGACATCTGCCGCTCCAAACCGGTGGCAGTCGTCGTATCGGACAACATGATGCCGGAAATGAGGGGGGTCGAGCTGCTCGCCGAACTGAAAAAGGTCTCTCCCCAGACGGTAAAGATTATCATGACCGCCTATGCCGATCTCTCCACCGCCCTGCAGGCGATCAACAGCGGCGAGGTCTACCGGTTCATCGTCAAACCGTGGCAGGAGCAGGAACTGGTGAAGGCGATCAGCGAAGGCATCGCCCGCTCACGCATTCTTGCTGCCCTGGAACGGGAAAACGAGGCAATACTCCGCTCCCTGGCCCAGACCATCGAACTCAAGGATCTCTACACCAGGGGGCATTGCGAACGGGTTGCCGGCTACGCGCTCACCATTGCCGGAAAGCTCGACCTGCCCGAACCGCTCGCCAGGGAGATCCGCCACGGCAGCTGGCTCCATGACTGCGGCAAGATCGGAGTGCCGGAGACGATACTCAACTCCAGCGGCAAACTCAGTGACCAGGTGTTTGCAACCATCCGCCTCCACCCCGACTGGGGTGCGTCTGTTGCCGAGCAGGCCAGCCTGTCAGTCACCGTTGTCAACATCATCCGCTTTCACCACGAGCGTTATGACGGCAATGGCTACCCACTCGGGCTGCAGGGTGAAGACATCCCACTGGAAGCCCGGATTGTGGCGGTTGCCGATGTCTTCGACGCCCTGACTACCGATCGCCCCTATAAACAAGCCTTTACCTTCGAGCAGGCTCGAAAGATCCTGACCGAACTGAAAGGACCCCATTGCCCAGCATGAAGGGTGAGGAGAAAACCATGACAATAGAAGCGACGCAAGAAACCAGTAAGATTCTCCTGGTCGACGACGAGGAAAACATCACCCGGGCCATTTCCCGGCTGCTGATGGAGGAGGAAGACCTGGACGTGTTGACCGCCTCCTCGGGAGACGATGGATTGGAACTCCTCCGCAGGCATCCCGATGTGGCACTGATCCTCTCGGACCAGCGGATGCCCGGCATGAGCGGAGCGGAGTTCCTTGAGCTGTCGCGGGGCATCGCCCCCGAAGCGGTCCGCATGGTACTGACCGGCTACGCCGACATCAGCCTGGTCATTGATGCCATCAACAAGGGGGGCGCAGCGCGCTACATCACCAAGCCGTGGGATGACGGCATGCTGGTGCAGACCATCCGCGACGGGGTGAAACAGTTCCGCCTGATCCTGGAAAATCAGCGGCTTTCCGCTCTGGTCCAGAAGCAGAACGAAGAACTCAAGGAGTGGAACAGCAATCTGAAGCAAAAGGTAATGGAGCACACCGTCACCATCCGCAAGCAGAACGAGGATCTGGCTGAAAAGAACCGTCAGATCGGAGAGAGCTTCAAGGGGATCATCTCGGCATTCTCCCGACTGGTCGAACTCTGTGGCAGAAGCTCACGGAGCCACTCCAGGAATGTCGCAACCATGGCAATAGGGATCGCCAAGGACCTGGGGCTTTCCGAAAAAGAGCAGGAAATGATCCAGACCGCAGCCCTTCTGCACGACATCGGCGAAATCGGCATCCCCGCTGCCATCCTCGAAATGAAGATGAGTGCCATGAGTCCCGAAGAAGAGCGAGTCTATCTGCAGCATGCCGTCAGGGGGCAGACAGCCATCGACGCCGTAGAAGGACTTCGTGAAGTCGGGGTGCTGATCCGCCATCACCATGAACATTTCGATGGGAGCGGTTTCCCCGAAGGGATTGCCGGAGAAGCCATCCCTCTCGGTGCCAGGATTATCGCCATCGCCGATTTCATCGACCGGGAAATGGCCAACCAGAGCGGCGAAATCGCCCTCAACATGACCCTTTCAAAGGTTCTCAACCAGCAGGGACTCCAGCTCGACCCGACCCTCGTCAAGCATGCCAAACGTTACGCCCGCTATCAGTATTTCGCCCCCACCGGCAAGCAGAGAGATGACGTCGAGCGCGAATATCAGGTCAGCGAATTGACCTCCGGACTGCAGCTGACCAGGAATTTCCAGAGCGGCACTGGCTTGCTTCTTTTGGCAAAGGGAACAATTCTCGATTGGCACAAGATTGATGCCATCAAGCGTTACTACCAGATAGACCCTCCCCAGGGAGGAATCTTCGCCATAACCGCGAGGCAGGACGGTGATTGAATACAACGAGCAGCAACAACGGATGGTCCTGAAGCTGGTCTATTACGGTCCGGCGCTCTCGGGCAAAACGACCAACCTGCTCCAACTGCATGAACAGCTGATCCGCGAGGGTCGTGGCGACCTGATGGTGCTCGACACCACCAATGACCGAACCATCTACTTCGATCTGCTCCCCTTCTTCCTCACCGCTACGAGCGGGCTGAAAATCAAGATTAAGGTCTATACCGTACCGGGCCAGGTGCGGCACGACGCGACCCGCAAGGCAGTGCTGCAGCGAGCCGACGGCGTTGCCTTCATCGCCGATTCCCAGCGGGCGGAAACAGCCAACAACGTCAACAGCTTCGCGAGTCTCGAAGACAATCTCGCCCTGGTGGGGTTGAACATCGATACCCTGCCGCTGGTGATCCAGTTCAACAAGCGGGACCTCACCGACATCGTTCCGGAAGAAGAGATCAGGAAGAGCTGGGAGCCGACCGGCTTCCCGGTAATCATGGCATCGGCTCTCAAGGGATGTGGGGTGGTGGAGACCTTTGCCAGCCTGGCCGGACTTCTCTACGACCGTCTTGACGGCCGCTACCGGTTGCTGGACGAACATGGGCTCGCAAAGGACGACTTCCTCCGCTGCCTCGCCACAGTGGCCGGAGGTTGAGATCAACGGGCAGAGAGGAATTATGCGTGACGACGCCTTAACGTATGTGGTCGGGGAAGAAAAGGGACTGCGCGAACTCCTGCTCGACAGCGAGGTACTGCCGCTGCTCGAAGGTATACTCGCCGCCGGTGCCACATCAGCCGCCATCGTCGACCGGGACGACGAAGAACTCTGGATCGTGCGCGATCCGGCGGAACTCGGGAATGAGGTCGTCCGCCTGCCGATCAGGCTCGAAGGGGAGCCCGTGGGGACCCTGAGGATCTGCGGTCCGGACGAGTCGGCTCACCCCCTTGTCCAGATGGCCCGGATGCTCGGCATTGCCATCGATACCCTGCTCCGGAACAACCTCAAGCGGGTGCTGACAACCGAGATACACACGGCCGTAGTGAACACCTCATTTGACGAGCTGGTGGAGATCAACCGGCAGCTGTCCGAATCCGATACGCGCTACCGGCAGCTCGCCGAGAGCCTGGAGCAGAAGGTCAAGGAGCGAAGCGCAGAATTAAAAAAGGCCCTCATCCACCTACTGCAGCAGGAGAAGATGGCTGCCGTGGGACAGCTCGCCGCAGGCATCGCCCACGAGATCAACAATCCGCTCGGCTTCGTCACCAGCAACCTCCATACCCTCCAGAAGTACGTGTCCCGCCTGATCACCATGGTGGAGTACCAGAAGACACTGTTCGGGGTCAGGATGGACGATGAGGCAAAGACGCAGCATGCGGATCACAAGTGGCAGGAACTGAAGATCAACTCTATCCTGACCGACATTGGGGACCTGCTGCACGAGAGCCTCAACGGCGCCGAACGGGTCACCCGGATCGTTGCCGACCTCAAGGGGTTCTCCCATGTGGACGAGATCGGGGCAGTGCCGGTCGATATCAATGCGGAACTGGAGCGGACTCTCAGCGTCCTAACCCACGAACTGGGACCTGGGGTCACTATCGTCCGGGATTTCCAGCCCCTCCCACCCTTCTCCTGCGAGCCGGCGATCCTGGGGCAGGTCTTTCTCAATGGAGCTCACCCTGGAAACCGCATGGGACGGCGAACGGATCAGGATCAGCATCGCCGACAACGGCCCGGGCATCCCCCACGACGTCAGGGCAAAGATCTTCGAACCGTTTTTCACCACCAGGCAGGTGGGTAGCGGCACCGGCATGGGACTGGCAGTGGTCTACGACTCAGTGCTCAAACTCGGCGGGATGGTGGCGGTCACCGGCAGTGCCGCCGGCGGCGCCGATTTCATCATCACGATCCCGGTCGGAAGGGACTGACCCATGGCAAAGTATGCGGAACTGTTCCGTCCCGAGGGGAGCCCGGCGGGAAACGAGGCACCTTCGGCAGGCAGCGCCGAACGAACCGACCAGCAGTTCACCGTCCTCTTCGTCGATGATGAGGAAGGGGTCCTGTCGGCCATGAAGCGGATCTTCCTGGAGGAATCGTACACGATCCTCACCGCGACCAGCGCCGACAAGGCCCTGGCCGTCATGGAACGGGAACGGGTCCACCTGCTGGTCTCCGATCACCGGATGCCCGGCATGACCGGCGCGGAACTCCTCAAGGAGGTAAAGAACCGCTGGCCCGAGACCATCCGGATCATGCTGACCGGGCACGCCGACGTCAACTCGATCATGGGGGCGGTCAAGGAAGGGGCGGTCTACAAATTCATCACCAAGCCGTGGAA
>JACRPV010000099.1 GCA_016223015.1 Geobacter sp.
CATTCTGCAGCAACAGCTTGGCAGTACCGGCACCGACCGTGCCGAAACCGATCAGGCCGATCTTTATCTCGTTCATGACTTCCTCTCACATGACGCCCGACCGCACACCCGCGCCCGTTGCAGAGACGGGCAGGGTTGCCGGTTACGGGCTGTTCGGTTTATCGGGCAGGCCGGCGGCAAGCTCGTCGAGTATGCCGTTGACAAAGGACGGGGAGTCCTCGCTGCCGAATTTCTTGGCGATCTCGATCGCCTCGTTGATGGTCACGTTCCGGGGGATGTCGCCCAGGTAGGCAAGCTCGTAGACGGCAATGCGGAGGATGTTGAGATCGACCTTCGCCATCCGCCCCAGGGACCAGTTCTTGGATTGCTCCTTGATCCGCTGGTCGAGCTCTGCCCGATGCTCGTCAACGCCCTTTACCAGCAGCTCGGCAAACTCCTTGATCCCCTCGGAAGCCTGGTGTTCTTCCCAGAAGAGCCGCAGGGACCCGGCGACAGACATCGGGTTCATATCGAGGGCATAGAGCGCCTGCAGAGCCAGCTCACGCCCTTCGCGGCGAGCCCCCACTATTTGAGCCCCTTGAGCAGATTGGCCGATTCGATGGCGGTCACGGCCGCATCGAACCCTTTGTTGCCCGCCTTGGTGCCGGCACGTTCAACGGCCTGCTCGATGCTATCGGTGGTGAGGACGCCGAAAGCGATCGGCATGCCCGTGGCAAGGGAGACCTGGGCAATCCCCTTGGCAACCTCGCCCGCCACGTAGTCGAAATGCGGGGTTGCGCCGCGGATCACCGCGCCGAGGCAGATCAGGGCGTCGTAGTTGCCGGTCTCCGCCATGGCCTTGGCTGCCAGCGGTATCTCGAAGGAGCCGGGCACCCGGGCCACCGCGATGTTGCCGTCATCGGCACCATGCCGCAACAGTGCATCCATGGCCCCTTCCAGCAGCCGCTCGCCGATGAAGCTGTTGAAGCGTCCGACCACGATGCCGAACCGCAACCCCTTGGCATCCAGATTCCCTTCAAAATACTTCGGCATAACCCCTCCCTCAAATATTTTCCAGCAGGTGACCCATCTTTTCCCGCTTGGTCTTCAGATATCCCATGTTGCTCTTGGTCGGCACCATCTCGATGGGGACGCGCTCCACGATGTCGATGCCGTACCCTTCGAGCCCGACGATCTTCTTCGGGTTATTGGTCATCAGGCGGATATGCTTTACCCCCAGGTTGACCAGGATCTGCGCGCCGATGCCGTAGTCGCGCAAGTCGGCCTTGAAGCCGAGGGCCAGGTTGGCCTCCACCGTGTCCTTCCCCTCGTCTTGCAGGGCATAGGCCTTGAGCTTGTTGATCAGCCCGATGCCGCGCCCCTCCTGACGCATGTAGAGGACCACGCCCCTCCCCTCCCGCTCGATCATCTCCATGGCGGCATGGAGCTGGTCCGAACAGTCGCAGCGCCGGCTGCCGAAGACATCGCCGGTGAGACCAGGGCAAGATGCTCCAGCTTGTCGATGTCGTTCTCAAAGGCAATGGCGCGGAAGTCGCCGCCATAGGTGGTGGGGAGCTTCACCTCGGCCGCACGCCTGACCAGCGATTCGTGCTTCAGACGATAGGCCACCAGGTCGGCAACGGTGCAGATCTTGATCCCGTGCTCCTTGGCAAACTTGCGCAGTTCGGGCATCCGGGACATGGTGCCGTCGTCGTTCATGATCTCGCAGATGACACCGGACGGCTTGAGCCCGGCCAGCCGCGCCAGGTCCACCGAGCCCTCGGTCTGCCCCGCCCGGACCAGCACGCCGCCCGGCTTTGCCCGCAGTGGGAACACGTGGCCGGGACGGGCCAGGTCTTCCGCCTTGCAGCCGTCGGAAACGGCGGTCAGGATGGTGTGGGCGCGGTCCGCCGCGGAGATGCCGGTGGTCACCCCCTTCTTGGCCTCGATGGAGACCGTGAAGGCCGTGCCGAAGGACGAGGTGTTGGTTGCCACCATCAGCGGCAGACGGAGATGGTCGCACCGCTCCGCCGTCATGGTCAGGCAGATCAGGCCCCGACCGAACCGGGCCATGAAGTTGATCGCCTCGGGGGTGACCATCTCGGCGGCCATGGTGAGGTCCCCCTCGTTCTCCCGGTCCTCGTCATCCACCAGGATGACCATATTCCCCTTGCGGATCTCCTCGATAGCTTCTTCAATCTTGGCAACAGGCATGCTTTGCTCCCGCTCAGTTCGTCAACAGATGTTTATCTCACAAAAAGCCCGCTTGTGCAAGCGCCTCAAGGGAGAGACCGCCGCTGCGACCGGTATCCTTTCCCCCCAGCAGACGCTCCACATACTTGGCCAGGATGTCGACCTCGATGTTCACCCCGTCCCCCGGTTTCAGCCGCTGCAGCGTGGTTGCGCTGCCGGTGTGGGGGATGACGTTCACGGAAAATCCGTCGGCCGTGACCTCGTTCACCGTCAGGCTGACGCCGTCGATGGCCACCGAGCCCTTGGCCACCAGGTAGCGGCCGTAGGCGGGCGGGAGATGGAAGACAAAGACGCTATTACCCGAAACCTCGCGCCGTTCGGCAACGGTTGCCACGCAATCCACGTGACCGGAAACCAGGTGCCCCCCGAGCCGCTGGTCGAGCCTGAGCGCCCGTTCCAGGTTCACCTCTTTCCCGGCTGAGAGCCCGGCAAAGCCGGCAGCACGGAGCGATTCGGGGGAAACGTCGAAGACAAGCGCCCCCTCGCCCCGGTCGACCACGGTGAGACAGACGCCGTTGACCGCCACCGATTCGCCCAGGGCGATCTCAGCCAGCGGCAGGCCGGTAGCCACCACCAGACGGGCTGCAGCGCCGCGTCGCTCCAGGCGCACCACCCTCCCCATATCCTCGATCAGTCCGGTAAACATGAATAATCTGGTTCTCCCTCGACGAGAATATCCGTGCCGATGCGCCGGATGCCGATCCGCTGCAGGGGGACGGCATCGGCCATCCTCCCGACCCCGTCGCCGCAGAACAGGCCAAACCCTTCCCCCCCCACCAGCTTGGGCGCATAAAAAAAGAGACAACGGTCGATCAGCCGCTGGCGAAGCATGGCGCCGGCCAGTTCGGCCCCGCCTTCCAGAAGGATCGACTGGATGCCGCGGCCACCGAGACGCGCGAGCAGGTCGTGCAGATCGACCCGGCCTGCCCGTTCGGCGCAGACCAGCACCTCGGCGCCCCGGTCCCGGAGCTGGGCGATCTTTCCCTCATCCTGCGACACGGTCGCCAGCAGGGTGGCGGCTTGCGACTGAAGGCCCAGCAGGCGCGAGGTCAGCGGCAGGCGGAGTCGGCTGTCAACGACCACCCGGAGCGGGTCGCGGCCGCCGGGGATCCTGCTGGTGAGCTGCGGATCGTCGGCAATTGCCGTACCCACCCCCACCATGATGGCATCGGAGACGGCGCGCAGACGATGCACAAGGCGCCGGGCCGGCTCACCGGTAACCCAGCGCGAATCGCCGCTGGCAGTGGCGGTCTTGCCATCCAGGGTCATGGCGCTCTTCAGGGTCACATAGGGAAGGCCGGTGGTCACCTGCTTGATGAACGGCCGGTTGATCTCCTGGCAGGCATCCTCCAGCAGCCCGGAGACAACCGGGATGCCGGCTTCCCGCAGGCGGGCGATGCCGCTGCCGGAGACCTGCGGATTGGGGTCGACCATGCCGACAAAGACCCGGCCGACCCGCGCCGACACCAAGGCATCGGCACAGGGGGGGGTCCGGCCGAAATGGCTGCACGGCTCCAGGGTGACATAGACATCGCTCCCCAGCGCCTGTTCGCCGGCTTCAAGCAGGGCATGGACCTCGGCATGGGGGGTGCCTGCCTTGCGATGCCAACCGGTTCCGACCACCACGCCATCACGCACCACCACGCAGCCGACCGCCGGATTGGGCGAAGTCCTCCCCACACCCTTGCGGGCCAGAATCAAAGCCTGCCGCATGAACCGTTCGTGTTGCTGTTCCGACACCATTCACCCGTTTCCAAGGCTTCGAGAAAAGCTCCAGATGCAAGGCAGCGCAAAGGGAGAGATTGCGAGGCGTACCCCAGGTACGTTGAGCGTCTCGCCCCGACGCGCAACGCCGCAGATGGACTTTTGTCGAAGCCGATTACTTTTTGAGGAGGTCTTGGAGTTCTGCCATAAATTCATTGATATCCTTGAACGACCGGTAGACCGAGGCAAACCGGACATAGGCCACCTGATCCAGCCCGTGCAGCTCGTTCATGATCCATTCGCCGATCACGGCGCTCGGCACTTCGCGTTCGCCGCTCTCCTGCAGGCGCACCTCCAGGCGGTCCACCATCTGTTCGATCGCCTCGATGGAGACCGGCCGCTTCTCGCACGCCTTCTGGATGCCGGAGATCGGCTTCTGGCGGTCGAAACTCTCGCGCCGGCCATCCTTTTTAAGGACCAGCGGCAGGATCTCCTCCACCCGCTCATGGGTGGTGAAGCGGCGGCTGCACGATTCGCACTCGCGCCGGCGGCGGATGGTCGCACCTCCCTTGTCCGGCCGGGAGTCTACCACCTTGCTGTCGCCGAAACCGCAGAAGGGGCATTTCATGGGGTCACCTCCCCGGCGGGCGCCGGAATGAAGTGCTCCACCGCAATGCCGCTCTCGGCGATCATGGACGTTGCCAGCTGGTCGGCATATCCTTCCTGGTAGACGATGCGGCGGATCCCGGCGTTGATGATCATCTTCGAGCAGATGATGCAGGGCATGGTGGTGCAGTAGAGGGTCGACCCCTCGATGGAGGTCCCGTGCTTGGCCGCCTGGATGATGGCGTTCTGCTCGGCATGCAGTCCGCGACAGAGCTCGTGGCGCTCGCCGGAAGGGACCTGCATCTGCTCGCGCAGGCACCCCACGTCCAGACAGTGGGCGATGCCCGAAGGGGCGCCGTTGTAGCCGGTGGCAAGGATGTTCTTGTCTTTGACCAGCACTGCCCCTACCTGACGACGCAGGCAGGTGGAGCGCCTGGCCACCAGGTGGGTGATCTCCATGAAATACTCATCCCAGCTGGGACGGGCCATGCGGCACCTCGCGGGTGTATACTCCTGGGATAGCGCCTGTTTCGGGCGCCGTCCGGCTACCATACCCGATTACCCGCCACAGGTCAAGGATTGTCGGGGGGTTAGCCACTCCCCTTGACAGACACCCGGCACCTCTTCCATACTACGACCATCACCGAACGGAGTACCCATGGACCCCCTTGCCCTCCTGGCACGCTACTTTCCCAACCCTGAGGCCTTCCGGATCGTTGTCGAGCACAGCCGCATGGTGGCTGCCAAGGC
>JACRPV010000050.1 GCA_016223015.1 Geobacter sp.
CGGCTATTCGTAGGCCGGCGTTGGTCGATAGCTTACCTCGACGATGGTCAGGTTGGCGACTCCGGCCGGCCGCCGGACCGTCACCTCTTCCCCCAGCCGCTTTCCCAGGAGCGCCTTGGCCACGGGGGAATCGATGCTGATGGCGCTTTTGGCCGGGTCGAACTCGTCGGGGCCAACGATCCGGTAGGTCGCCTCCTCCCCTTCCTCGTTCTCCACGGTGACCCAGGCGCCGAAGTAGACCCGCTGCTGGTCGGTCGGCACGCTGTCCACCACCTTCAACACCTCCAGCCGCTTGGTCAGGAAGCGGACCCGGCGGTCGATCTCCCGCAGCCGCTTCTTGCCGTAGATATATTCCGCATTCTCGGAGCGGTCCCCTTCGGCCGCCGCATCGGAAACCCGCTGAGTGGTGATGGGGCGCTCCACCTTCCAGAGATAGTCCAGCTCGTCGCGCAGCAGTTTAACCCCCTCGGGGGTAATGTAGTTGGATTGGCCCGGCACAGTCACCTCACGGCACACACAAATTTACGCTACCATTTGACGCCGTACGCGCCGCGTCAGACCGAATCCCGGCAGGCAACGGCGTTTTTCTGCAGGATCTTGATCCGGCCGGTGTACATGTCGTAGATCCAGCCGTGGATGTTCACCTTCTGCTCGCGCATCGCCTTCCTGATGAACGGGTACTCCTGCAGGTGTTCGAGCTGGAGCCGCACGTTCTCCTCCACGATCAGCTGCATCCGCTTCTCCGGCTCGATGTCGATGTGGAGCGCCCGCAGCTTCTCGTCCACCCGCTCCTTGGCCTGGTAGGCGTTGATCAGCCAGATCGGGATGTACTTGTCGTCCAGGCTCTCTTCGTTCATGGCGTTGATCCCGCCGCAGCCGTAGTGACCGCAGACGACGATGTCGGGGATCTGGAGATGGTTGATGGTGAATTCCAGCACGGCCGAGAGGTTCCAGTCGTTGGTGGCGACCACGTTCCCCACGTTCCGGTGGACGAAGACCTCGCCGGCCTTGGTCTGGGTGATGGTGTTCACCGGCACACGGGAATCGGAGCAGCCGATCCAGAGGACCGTGGGACGCTGCTCCTTGGCCAGGACCATGAAGTGCTCGCTGTCCTTTTCAAATATCTCGGTTACGAAGCGCTTGTTCCCGTCCAGCAGCGTCTTGATCATCGCATCCCCCCGTGCCCGTTGCCGTGGCGCAATC
>JACRPV010000100.1 GCA_016223015.1 Geobacter sp.
GGCGGCAGCTTTCTTGATCTGGAGCGGGCAATCGATCATGCCCTGCTGCTGGAAGAGGAGGGGGCCGGCATCATCGATGTCGGCGGGGAAAGCACCCGCCCCTTTGCCGAACCCCTGTCGGAGGCCGATGAGCTGCGACGGGTGATCCCGGTGGTGGAACGCCTGGCCGGGCGGCTTTCCATCCCGATCTCGGTGGATACGTACAAGGCTTCCGTTGCCAGGGAGGCGATCGCTGCCGGAGCCGAGATCGTCAACGACATCAGCGCCTTCACGTTTGACCCCCGCATGGCAGAGGTAGTGTCCGCATCGCGAGCCGGAGTCGTCCTCATGCATACCAGTGGACGACCTGGCGAGATGCAAGTCAATACGGAGTATCGCGACCTCGTCCCCGAGGTCGTCGCGTTTCTCGGCGATGCCCTGGCCCGCGCTGAAGCGGCCGGGATCGACAGGGAGCGGGTGGTCATCGATCCGGGGATCGGTTTCGGCAAGGACCTCCGGGGCAATCTCGAAATCCTGCGCCGCCTCAACGAATTTTCGGTACTGGGCCGCCCGATCCTTATAGGCACCTCGCGCAAGGGGTTCATCGGCAAGATCCTCAATCGCGACGTTGGTGAAAGGCAGTTCGGCACGGCTGCCACGGTTGCTTCTGCCTTTTTGCAGGGAGCTTCCATCTTCAGGGTTCACGATGTCGGTGCCATGCGCGACGTGGTGCTGATGATGCAGGCCATACGGGACGGTCTTCCCGAGCCCGCTCCATAACGATTCCGCCTACGGGATTCTGCTGTCCCAGCCAATGCCCGCCTTTTGGAAAGCTCAATGACCGATGCTCCGGGACAATTCAGCTGGCTCTTAAGCCTCCTCGACATCGTACTCGTTTCGGTGGTCATCTATCATTTCCTCCTGCTTCTCAAGGGGGGTGGCGTTGCCCTGCACCTGCTCCTCTGGCTTACGATCGGCTGTATCGTCTTCCTGGGTGCCCGTTTTACCGGGCTGGAAACGCTCGGCTGGCTGCTGAACGCGGTTTTGTCCGCAAGCCTGCTGATTGTGGCCATTATCTTCCAGCACGATATCCGGCGCGCACTGCTGAACTTCAGCCGACAGCGGCACCGGCTCTCCGCCCTGACCGAGGATACCGGCGAACTGATCGACGAACTGCTCACGGCTGTCGAGTCGCTCTCTCAAAAGCAGATCGGCGCCCTGATCGTCATTGAGCGGGGAATGCCCCTGGACAGCTTCCTTGCGGTGGGGACCGTCATCGACGCAAAGGTGACCAGCGAGCTGATTTCATCCATATTTCTCCCGTACTCGCCCATTCACGATGGCGCCGTCATTATCCAGGGTGACAAGCTGACCAGGGCAGGGTGTTTCCTGCCTCTGACCGAAAATCCGGAAATCGGCAAACATTTCGGTACGCGGCACCGGGCCGCGATCGGCCTGACCGAGGTGGTCGATGCGCTGGTGGTCGTCGTATCCGAGGAGACCGGGCGGATAGCACTCGTCTGCAGCGGCAAGATTCTGGAAAACCTTGAGATACCCTTCCTGCGCAAGGAATTGAAACGCCAATTGTCCGGAGGGCGAAAGCGATGAGTCTTCCGGCATTGATATCGAACAATCTGGATCTCAAGATCGTTTCGGTGGTCATGGCATCGCTGTTCTGGCTCTATGTGACTGCCAGCCGTGAAGCCGAGACACGTGTGCAGGTGCCGCTGCATCTCGTCAATCTGGCGGACGGTCTGGCCTGTGCCGACAAGGTGCCCAATCATCTCGACCTGGACGTGAAGGGGAGTCGATTCGCCCTCATGGCGCTCCGGCCCGACACGTTGCAGGTCGCCCTCGACATGAACGGTGTCGGTGAGGGGAGTGTCGCCTTCACCAACCTGGAGCAGGCGGTACGCATGGGCAGCGGGATCCGTATTACCCGGGTCTACCCCGGTCGAATCGAGCTTGTCGTAGTCAGGAAGCCGTTGTCTGGCGGGCAGGCTCACAAGGAACGCAAGGAGGTCGGACGATGAAAAAACTTTTCGGCACCGATGGCGTCAGAGGGGTGGCCAATGTCTACCCCATGACCACGGAGATGGCCATGCAACTCGGCAGGGCTGCTGCCTATATCTTCAGGGACGGCTCACGTCGCCACCGGATCGTAATCGGCAAGGATACCCGTCTTTCGGGGTACATGATCGAGAATGCCCTGGTGGCGGGTATCTGCTCCATGGGGGTCGATGTGCTGCAGGTGGGGCCGCTGCCAACCCCGGGGATTGCCTATATCACCTCTTCCATGCGGGCCGATGCAGGGGTGGTGATCTCCGCCTCGCACAACCCGTTTCAGGACAATGGGATCAAGTTCTTCTTCAAGGACGGTTTCAAGCTTCCCGACGAGATGGAACTGCGGATGGAAGAGCTGATATTCTCGAAAAAGATCGACTCGCTGCGCCCCATTGCCACGGAGGTGGGCAAAGCCTACCGGATCGACGATGCGGTCGGCCGCTACGTGGTCTTCCTCAAAAGCACCTTTCCCAAGGATCTGGATCTGGCCGGAATGAAGATCGTCCTCGACTGCGCCAACGGCGCAGCCTACAAAGTCGCGCCGGCGGTTCTGGAAGAACTGGGAGCCGAGGTGATCGCCATCGGCGTGAAACCCTCAGGGACCAACATCAATGCCGGATGCGGTTCACTCCATCCCGAGGTGATCAGCGATGCGGTGAAAGAACACCGGGCAGACCTGGGTATTGCCCTCGACGGTGACGCCGACCGGGTGATCTTTGTGGACGAATTCGGCAATGAGGTGGACGGCGATCATATCATGGCCATCTGCGCCACTGACCTTCTGAAGCAGAAGAAACTCCGCAAGGGGACGGTGGTTGCCACGGTGATGAGCAACATGGGGCTCGACATCGCCGTCAAGAGGGGCGGGGGCAAGGTCGTCAAGACCGCAGTCGGCGACCGCTACGTGGTGGAGGAGATGCGGCGCGGCGGTTACAATCTCGGTGGCGAACAGTCGGGGCACATGATCTTCCTCGATCACAACACGACCGGGGACGGTACCCTCACCGCCCTGCAGATACTGGCCATCATGCGTCGCACCGGCAAGCCCCTTTCCGATCTGGCAGAGGTGATGATCCCGCTGCCACAGGTACTGGTCAACGTCCGGGTGGCGGACAGGAAGGATATCATGACCGTCCCCGAGGTTGCCCGGCTGGTCAACGAAGTTGAGGGGAAACTCGGTGACGAAGGGCGCATTCTGATCCGGTATTCGGGAACCGAGCCGCTCCTGCGCATCATGTTGGAGGGGCAGGATAAATACCAGATCACCACCTGGGCAAAGGAGATTGCCGAGATGGTGGAGAAGACCATGGGAGGGAAGTAAGGGATGGCTCGTCTGGGAGTGAACATCGATCATGTGGCTACCATCCGCCAGGCACGGGGTGGCGCGGAGCCTGACCCGGTTGCGGCGGCGGTTATGGCCGAACTGGCCGGTGCCGACGGCATCACCATCCATCTGCGCGAGGACCGGCGCCACATCCAGGACCGGGACTTGAAGCTCCTGCGCCAGACCATACAGACCCGCCTCAACCTGGAGATGGCGACCACCCAGGAGATGATCGGCATTGCCTCGACCGTGAAACCGGATATCTGTACCCTGGTCCCGGAAAAACGGCAGGAGTTGACAACCGAAGGTGGGCTGGACGTGCGCCTTGCCTTGGAACAGGTGGGAGAGGCAGTGGACCGGCTGCACGATGGCGGCATCATGGTGAGCCTGTTCATCGATCCCGACTCCGACCAGGTCAAGGCGGCAAGTAAATGCGGCGCCGACTATATCGAGATCCATACCGGCAGTTTTGCCGAGGCTAAAAGCCCGAAGACCGAGAATCAGGAGCTGAACCGGATAGAAAACGCCATCAAGCTCGCCCAGAAACTCGGGTTGGGCATCAATGCCGGGCATGGGCTCAACTACGCGAACATCAAAAAGATCGCTGCATTGGGAGGCATCGAGGAGTTCAATATCGGGCATTCAATCATCTCCCGAGCCGTGCTGGTAGGTCTTGATCGTGCGGTCCGCGATATGATCGAGCTGATCAAGTATGCCTGACAAGAGGGCTGTTCTTGTCGGGTTGCAGTTATCCCTGAGGGTTACGGACGATAACCCGGACTGGTCAAAATGAAAATTCTGGTTACCAACGATGACGGTATCAATGCGGCAGGGCTTTTGGCCCTGGCCGAGGCGATGGCTGAACTGGGAGAGGTGGCGGTTGTAGCTCCGGACCGAGAGCGGAGCGCCATCGGCCATGCCCTTACCCTGCACCATCCGCTCAGGGCCGAAGCCAGGGGTGTGGGTCGTTTTGCCGTGGATGGAACCCCTACCGACTGTGTGAACCTGGGGATTCACAGTCTGCTCGATTTCAAGCCGGACCTGGTGGTTTCGGGGATCAATCGCGGCGGTAATCTTGGCGACGACGTCACCTATTCGGGCACGGTCTCAGCGGCTCTGGAGGCAACCCTCATGGGCATTCCCGCTCTGGCCGTCTCCCTGGTCACCGACGGTCCCGGTGTCCATTATGCCGCTGCCGCCGAGGTAGCGCTCCGGATCGCCCGGCAGGTGCTCCGCCAGGGAGCCAGGGAAAGCGTCGCTATGACGGGATGATCGTCGACAAGGTCGATCCCCGGGGGCGGAATTATTACTGGATCGGCACAGCGGACCTGAAATTCCACGATCTCCCCGGCAGCGATTATCATGCCGTCTCCCGCGGGCATGTCTCCATCACTCCCCTCCATCTCGACCTGACCAACTATGCCTCCATTTCTGCGCTGGCCAAGTGGGACCTGAGCTGAAGACAACCAAAATCATCAATCAGACCGCGGCATATCCTTCCAACCGCCTCTGTGTGGGATGCTGGACTTTTTACCCTGCTTCTGCTATATATTTCCCCCGATTGGAGCCGACGAACCGATGAATTTTGAAATTGCCAGAAAGAGGATGGTCGACTCACAACTCGTTGCCCGGGGGGTCAAGGATAAACGGGTGATCGAGGCGATGCTGAAGGTTCCACGGCACCTCTTTGTCGAAGAGGCCATGGCTGCCCAGGCCTACAGCGATTCCCCCCTGCCAATCGGCGATAAGCAGACCATTTCCCAACCGTATATGGTTGCGCTGATGACCGAACTCATGGAACTCACGGGGTCGGAAAGGGTTCTCGAAATCGGAACCGGTTCGGGGTATCAGGCTGCCATTCTTGCGACGCTTGCCAGCCGCGTCTACACGGTGGAACGTTTTCGCAGTCTTGCCATGCGTGCCCGCAAGGTGCTCGACAGTCTCGGCCTGCTCAACATAAGCTTGAAGATCGGCGATGGCAGCGAAGGATGGGAGGAAGAGGCCCCCTTCGACGCCATCATGGTTACCGCCGGTGCTCCGGAAATACCGCAGTCCCTGCTGAAACAGCTTGCCATCGGAGGCCGTCTGGTGATACCGGTAGGGAACCAATATGAACAAGTGCTGTTACGGGTGACCAGAACAGTGGATAGTTTTATTACAGAACAGTCTGTGGGATGCCGATTCGTAAAACTGGTTGGAAAGTCCGGCTGGAGCATTGACGATTGATTCTGCACCACAGGAGAACGTGCCATGGCGAGTGATGATCTGATCAAGGATTTCGAGGAGGAGCCGAGCAGCCCCTCGGAAATCTTTCTCGATGCCGAGCCGGACTCTCTAGAGTTCGAGGCCGAAGAAGAAGCTGAAGAAGCAGAAGAAGAGGAAGAGATCAAGGTCCCGGAAGTAGAGCATTTTGACGATGCCATCAAGCTGTACCTCCGGGAGATTCAGAAAACCAAGCTGTTGACTGCCGATGAAGAAAAAGAGCTTGCCGCACGGATCTCGCGGGGGGACAAGGCTGCTCGCGATCGGATGATCGAATCGAACCTGCGGCTGGTAGTCAAGATCGCCAAACGATATATCAATCGCGGACTTCCCTTTCTCGATCTGATCGAGGAAGGAAACATGGGGCTCATCAAGGCCGTCGAGCGGTTCAAGCTATCCAAGGAGTGCCGTTTCTCCACCTATGCCACCTGGTGGATCAGGCAATCCATCGAGCGAGCCCTGGTCAACCAGTCGCGCACCATCAGGCTGCCGGTTCACGTGTCCGACGACATCAACAAGATGCTTCGACTCACCCGCGAACTGATGCAGAAGATGAATCGGGAGCCGTCCGTAAAGGAAGTGGCTGCGGCCATGGAGGTAAACTCCGCCTATGTCCGCCGGCTGATGGTGCTCTTGAAGAAGACCTATTCCATCGAGCGGCCCATGGGGGAGAACAACGACTATTTCCTCATCGATACCATTGAGGATACCTCGACCGTGTCGCCGGCGACCCTCCTTGAGGACCAGAACAAACACCATCTGGTCCTCGAATGGTTCGAGACCCTTTCCGAGAACGAAAAAAGCATTCTGACAAAGCGTTTCGGGCTGGACGACAAAGAGCCCGAGACCCTCGACACCATCGGTCGCAGTGTCGGGGTAACCCGCGAGTGTATCCGCCAGATCGAGGCAAAGTCCTTGGAAAAGCTGCGCAAGCTTGCCGAGGCGACTGAGCTCAAATTACCATAATCTACCCCTGTCCCAAGGAGCGTCTGCAATGGATGAATTGAAGAACATCATCAGGGATATCCCTGATTTCCCGAAAAAAGGGATCATTTTCAAGGACATCACGACCCTGTTGGCTGATGCCAAATCGTACCAGCGGATGATCGACCTGCTGGCACACCGCTATATCGGCCAGCGGATCGACAAGGTCGTCGGTGTCGAGGCCCGTGGCTTCCTGATCGGCGCTGCCCTGGCCTACAAGCTCGGTGCCGGCATCGTGCTGGTCCGCAAGCCGGGCAAACTCCCCTCGGAAACCTTCAAGAAGAGTTACGACCTGGAATACGGCACCGATACCCTGGAAATCCACACCGACGCCATTACGCGCGGCGAGCGAATACTCATCGCCGATGACCTCCTGGCTACCGGCGGCACCATGGGTGCCGTGGTGGACATGGTGAGCAGCCTGGGTGGGGAACTGGTGGAATGCTGCTTCATGGCCGAGCTGGAATTCCTCCATGGCAGGAAGAAGCTCCCTGAAGGAAAGGTCTTTTCCCTGCTGCAGTTCTGAGCCGGTGGGGCAAGACAACGTGACGCCGGCATGCAGGTCTTGCATTAACCCGCCGAGTGCGATATAACCGCCTCACGTCCCCGTTGCTATCTGCATAATTCCTTTGGGAGCTGCTGTAATGTAATTGACACTCGGTAATAATATTTGCAAAATGCCCTGGCTTACGGGAATATCCCGGAAAATGGCGAGGTTACTATGGTTACCATTAGCGACAGCATTATCAACTAGATGACCGAATGTATTGTCAAGGAGGTCAATCCCGTGCGGATTATTCTTTTTGGCTCAATTGCCCGTGGTCAAGCTCACGAAGGTTCAGATGTCGATCTGCTGGTTATCGAAGATGCTCCGTTTGGAGAAGGGAGAAGCCGTTTCCGCGAGACAGGCCGTATCAACAGGGCGCTTGCCGGTTTCGGCGTTGCCAAGGACATTCTGGTCTGCTCGATTGATGAGATTGAACGCTGGCGCAATTCCATGAACCATGTGGTGGCCCATGCATTGCGGGAAGGGAGGGATTTGTATGTCCGACCTTGACCATGCTCGGCAGATGCTTGCCATTGCACTGTCACAGCCGCATCAACGCCCTGGCAGAGAAGCTTCACCGGCAGTATCGCAACGTCTTCGACGACGTGAAAACCCTGGAGCGGCTGGGGCTGGTCGAAAAAGACGAGGAGAGCCGGTATTTCGTGCCCTGGGACGAGATCGATGCGACTTCCGGCTGGCGGCGTGAGGGAAGTATGTAAGGTGCCCCCGAATTTGCCACGTGGTGATTTTATTTCGGACGGTCTTGCCGGTCCGATCACTTGCTCTCGCAAGCTATTAATACCACCGGAGGCTTCCTCCTCAACTACTACTTATCCATTCAAACGGTTTATGTAATTCAACGGAGATAAATACACTGTCCCCGGAACTCCCACCCCGGAACTCCCACTGTCCCCGGAACTCCGTCTGTCCCAACAAAACTTAACTTCCTGTCCGAAAACCTGGGGTATTATAGGTGACCGGCATTCCAACTGCGGAGGCTGCATAGTGAGAATGACAAACGTTGAGATATTGCCGTTGTCGCTACCGCCACCTCAAGGCGGCGTCGCAGACATACTATTTATCGCGGCAGAGCACTCGGGTGACCAGCATGCTGCGCGAGCGGTTCGTGAATTGAGGGCACTTCGTCCTGGTGTCCGCGTGTGCGCGTTAGGTGGACCGGCGTTATCAGCAAGCGGGGCACAGCTGCTCCAAGATCTGATGACGTCTTCAGCTATTGGGTTCCAGACGATTCGTAGGCTATCGTTCTATCGGAGGTTGATTGCGGATATCGTTCGATGGGTAGGTGAACATCAACCGCGGGCTGTTTGTTTTGTTGATTCCTCCGGGCTGAATTTGCGGATCGCAAAGGCCCTGTTCGCACGAGGCATTACGGCCAAGGCAGGGGGACCGACGAAAGCGCTTTACTTCATTGGTCCGCAGATCTGGGCATCTCGAGCCGGCCGGCGTTTTCAAATGGCAAGGCATATCGATGGGTTGGCGGTGATTTTTCCGTTTGAGCCAAAATGTTACGCCGATACAAAGCTTCCAGTACAGTTTGTAGGACATCCGTTAGTGGTTGGAGGAGAGGCTTCTCCGGTGGTTTACGATCCAGACGGTCCGATTCTGCTGTTGCCTGGAAGTCGCAGACAAGCCGTGGCGTTGATTTTCCCTGTATTGCTCGACGGATACCTCCAGTATCGACGCGATGGTGGTGATCGCGAGGCAGTGGTTGTTTATCCGAGCGATGAGGTGCGTACGGTAATCGAGGAAACAGTGCATACTCCTTACCGCTTGGTTCGGGCAGGTGAAATCGTGGCTGCGTCGGCGGTGCTTACAAGCTCGGGCACAATGTCGCTTTGCTGCGCATTAGCGGGGATTCCCGGCGCAATAGTGTACCGCACCGATCTCATAACGTATATTATCGGTCGGTTATTGGTGAAGGTGCCGTATCTCGGTATTGCAAACCTATTGCTTGGCGAAACGATATACCCAGAGTATATCCAAAATGCGTCTTCGTCAGTGCGACTGGCAGCGCAACTGAATGCATCAGTGGGTGATTCGAAACGGATTGCAAAAACGCGAACTCAGGCGGAACGGTTGCAAATATTATTGAGCAAACCGGCTCATGGGAGCGTGGGTGAGTGGCTCAATGGGTATTTGAGTTCAGCTTAAGCAAGTTCCGCGGTGATGAGGGATTACCAAAGAGATAGGAGTAACTTGATTGTCAAAGTATCGTGAAGTCGAAATAGTTCCGGACCATGAATTTCCCCAGGAGAATCGACCGGAATTCATGGAGGAGGGGGTAGAGGTCCCCTATGACAGGATTGCCCCCGATACCCTGAACAATCTCATCTCCGAGTTTGTTACCAGGGAGTGGGAAGAGGTCGGCGATACGTCGGCTACCCTGGACGACAAAATCAGCCAGGTGCGGCGGCAATTGCAGGAGAGGCGGGCAAAGGTCGCCTTTGATCTGCGGACGGAAACGTGTAATATCGTCTCGTGTGAGCGGCGTTAATGCAGCCTCCCCGGAACGGGAACGGGTTCGAGCGGAGTTTTTGGCGGGCCCATAAGAATAAATAATCAAAATTTCCCACCCCATCTCTCTTTTTATTGCGCAACCATAGTTGCATGGCAACCATGGTTGCGGTTGCTTTCCTTTCCTTCTTTCCCCACCGAACAGATCGACATCCCTGTTGCATATTTACTATATATATACTGCATTATTGTAATATTGGATTAAGCAAACACAACCTACCCTCCAACGGCATCTTCTGAAACACTAGCCACTCCATTGTCACGGGCCTAATGTTGGCAACCATGGTTGCCTCGCTCCCCAGCCAGATTTTCTCTGCCAGCCTGTAAATCCAAATGATAACTGCTAGATATGCGAATAAAACCGTTTGGCCTGCCTATTGCTGAACAGGGATACAAAAGCGTTGTTACCTGTCGACATCAGCGATTTTATTATTGAAACAGTGTAGCAAATGCACGGTAAGGAATGAAAAGGGTTACAAGCCGGAAAGGAGTGCTTACGAAAAGAATTGTACAGTGTGGCCGAGATGGGCTCAGTTACCTGATAAGAAGGTGCTGCAGCACATCGAACTCAATCAAAAAAAGGAGAGAGAAATGTCGAGAACAAAAGTTGCGAAGAAGTTGAGTGCCTTGCTGGGCGTATCATTGTTGGTTACTGCCGCTTCTGCCAATGCCGGAACCATTACCGGCTGGGATATGAGTAACGTGACTGTAGCGCCGCCGCCGTACACTGATTTTGTAAAATATAGAAGCACTCTCTTTACCAACACTGCCAAGACTGCCACCAATGGTTATATTGGCTGGGAAGAGTCGGATGTCACGGCTCCGGGTATGAAGATCGTCAACAGGGATGATGTGACCGGCCTCAAGTGCATCATGACCACCGGTGTCAACCCCTACGACTTCACTGACAAGATGTGCTCCGACCCGTTGCAGTCCAGCAAGCGCTGGAAGGTCGGCGGGGTCAACGGTCAGCCGATCGACGTCTACTTCACCGTTGCAACCGACACGCTTACCAGCATCTACAACTCCATGCAGAAGCTGACCGACAACGACGTCAGAAAGTGGAAGGGCTTTAAAGCCGAACTGGGCTTCATGGTCAACGGCGTGTTCACCAAGTCCACGTCCCTTGACGGCCTCGGTTTCTCGGACAAGAAGGGTAAATTTTTCACCACGACCACTTCCGGCCTTCAGTCCGCAGAGACGCTGTCGGCTCTCTTTGCCCAGGGGCTTGCCGGCCCGGCCGATGCGAATCATCCGGAAACCGGTTACTTTGACCCGATCAACCGCTTCAGCTACTTCCTCAATGCAACCGAAGACACGATCGACTCCGGCCTGATCACCTCCAACTACTATGCCCTGTTCGGCGACTGGAACAACCTGTCCGGCGTACCCTATGCCTACTATTACGACGACGATGCCAATCCCAACACCGATAACACCCTGATGGCCAACTGCGACGGTCCCTTCGTGGTTACCGATCCGGTCACAGGGATCGGCTACTGCGATGGCACCTGGGTAACCTACCGTAGCCAGGCCGGTCTGGATGCCAATGGCATTGCGTATCCTTCCGACGGCGTCAAGAAGCCGGTTCCGGCCGACATTCTGGCTGCCTGGCAGTCCAATTACCTCTACACGACTGCTCCGCTTGAAGATTTGGCCAACCTGGGGCTGAACTACTACATCACAGTCAACAAGCTGAACTCCAAGTGGAAGACCCCGAACCAGTTCGTGCTGCGCTTCACCCCCAAGTACTGATCACGGGCCGGACTACTGCTGTAGCACCATCTTGACTGCGGGGGGAGCGCAAGCTCCTCCCGCTTTTACGTATCAGTCGGCTGATTCTTTAAAGACGAAAGGAGGGAGGCCAAGCCATTCCCTCTTCAATTACGTGACAGAGGTTGCGTTGCAGGTATTTCAGGAGGTAGCTTGAGGCATGTTCATCGTCTGATTGCCGAGAGATTTTTTGAGGCGCTTTGCCAGGGCCTGACGGGTAATGCCCAGCATCGAGGCGGCAACGGTCTGATTCCCGCCGGTTCGATGTATCGCTTCCAATACTACATGTTTGCCGATCTCTTCAATGGTAGGCAGACGATCCGGGAAGGTGATCGGCGTAAGGTCATCGATTACCGTTTCTTGCGCTGGCTTCAGGTTGAGGTCTGCATCATAGCCGATTTTCTCCTTGAAGCTGTCGAGTGACAGCACATGAGAAGAGTGCAGGCTGACCGCGTGGAATACCATTGCCCTGAGTTCGCGGATGTTGCCGGGGAAATCATAGGTGGTGAGCAGGGCCACAAGCTCCCGTGGCACAGCCGGTGTTTTCTTCCCCATGGTTTGTGCAGCCTCTTTCAGGAAGTGGTGCAGGAGCAGGGGCAGATCCTCCAACCGGTCCCGCAAAGGCGGAAGTTCAATATGGTGGGTATTCAGGCGATAGAAAAGATCCTTGCGAAACTCACCCTTGGCAACCTTGGCGTCGAGGTCATGATTGGTAGCGAACAGCACGCGCGCCTTCAGTTTCTTGGGACGATCCGATCCGATGGGGAAAAATTCACCCTCCTGAAGAAGTCTGAGGAGCTTGACCTGCGACTGGGGGGATAGATCCCCGATTTCGTCCAGAAACAGTGTCCCTCCCGTTGCCTCCTCGATCATCCCTTTGCGTTCCCGGTCAGCTCCCGTGAACGCGCCTGCCACATGACCGAAGAGCGTATCTGAAAATACATTGTCATCCAGACCGGCAACGTTAACGGCGACCAGCGGTGCATTCGGTGAACGGAGCTTCCACAGTGCACGTGCGATCAACTCTTTTCCCGAGCCGCTTTCGCCGGTGATCAGGATCGGTTCGCTGCTCCTGGAGATGGCTTCACAGTATCGGAAAACCGCTCGCATCTTGGTGCTGGTACTGATGATCTGTTCGAAAGCCTCAGGGGTTTCCAGTTTGTCGTTCAAGATACCTTTCTTCAGGCTACAATTCTCACTCCTGAGTTGCTGGATGGAGATTGCCCTCTGGATTCCGGCTATCAAACGTTCCTTTTCACTAGTTTTGACATGGTAGTCCAGTGCGCCGAGGTGCAGGCACTCCACGGCAGTCTCCACCTGATTGAGACCGCTGAGAATGATCACCGGCACTGAGGGGTGCCTGCTCACAATCATCCTGAGGATATCCTGTCCTGAAAAGAATGGCATGGTCAGGTCAAGCAGAACCAGGCAGATGTCATTATTGTCAAGTATATTCATTACTTGCCGGCTGTCAGCGCATTTGATGAAATTGTTCATTCCGGTCGATTCCCTCAGGAAGACCGATAGGCTCCTGAGCCACGCCTCTTCGTCGTCAACGAGCAGAATGGGCATCTGGGGATAGAGTTCCTGATTCATGCTGCAATCGCTTCCTTGACCCTTTGAAATCTCGGATGATTCTCATCGAGATGGAAAGGCCAAGCCCTGTTCCACCCTGGGTGCGCTTGGTGGTAAAAAACGGATCCGTTATCTTGGGAAGGATTTCGGGAGGTATCCCAATGCCTTCATCCGCCACGGTGACAACACACTCCCCGGCGTCCGGGTCATAGACTGTCGATATCCGTATCCCCCGATCCTTGGATGGCAAGGCCTGACAGGCGTTCAGAATCAGATTTACCAACACCTGCTCGATCCGTTGCAAACTTCCTCGAATCAATGGCATCTCATTGCAGAGTTCAAGCTCAAAGCGATCGGTTGCATTCTTGATCGCATTACCGACAAGTCGGGATGAGGTGCGTATCGCGTCATTGATGTTAATTACCTCTTCCGCGTCCGGCTCATCTTCCCGCGCAAAGTTCCTCAGATCATCGACAATCCTCTTTATCCTCACCGCACTGTCGACAATTTCACCAAAAAGAAACGGCAGGTCATGTTTGATCTCGTTATAATGCAAGCCCCCCAGCATGAAGTCGCCGTTGGCTTCGAAGTGCTGAGTGAGAATGGGAGTCAGGCTGGTGGATACCTTCTTGAGGATTTCGGAATTCAACATGATTACCGCGTTCGGATTGTTGATCTCGTGCGCCACCCCTGCTGCCAGTTCGCCGATTGAAGCCAGTTTGCCCGTACGTATCGAGTCTTCCAGGAGCTGATTCTTTTCCGTTATGTCACTGGCAAGCATGATCACATGAGTTACCATGCCCGCTCCGTCAACAACCGGGAATGCCTTTACTTCCAGCGTCCTTCCGTCTGGCGTTGTAATGATGGATTCGACTCGCTCGCCGGTAGCGAATGACTTTATTGCAGGGCATTCCTCGCACACCGATGACCGGTTGTAGAGGAGTTTGCAGCAGTTGTCTCCTGGAGTCGTACCCAGCGTACCGTTGAAAAATGTCTCGGTGCTCTTGTTCGACCAAATGACCTTCATGTCAGGGGATATAAGCGACAACCCATCGGAAATCCCGTCCAGAATGATGCCGAACTGTTGAGACAGATCCCTGAAATTCCGTTCGCTTTCCCGAAGCATGGCTTCTGCGATCCTGCGGTTCATTATATTCCTGATAAGAACCAACGAAATCGTTATCGAGGAGACAAGCAAAGATATGGCAATCCAGAACTGCCCTTTGCTGATCTGAAAGTTGTTGGGGGGGAGATTGATGATCTTGCTCCCGCCAGGGATGCTTGCCTGGGAGATGCCAAAACGCTGTAGCTGATTGTAATCGAACATGAGGTTAGATTTCAGCAGTGTCGGTACCTGTGGCACTTTATCCCCTTTGAGAATGGTGAGTGCCATACGCGCCGCTGCCTTACCCTGTTCCCGGGGAGATGTCAGCGGCCCTCCCACAATCCCTTCCCCCAGGTAAACATCCCAGAAACTGTACATGGGAATACGGCTTATGTTACGAAAGAGAGCGTTCTGCTCGTTGAATGAAAGGAGATTGCCGGCGTTGTCGTTAAGATAGCCGTTAATCACCAGGACTGAATCATTTGGCAGTTCAGTAAGCCGCTGCTTGACCGTTTCGCTTGAAAGATTGTTCCAGTAATCAAAGTTCATATCTCCGGCAAACGTTTTGGCTACTTCAATGAAGCGTAAATAGTTCTGATTGTCATAGGAATCTGTCGTATCGCCGATAACGACAACATTACGATTATTGGGGTGGAACTTCTTGATCTGTCGTAAAACCCCTGCCATGTCTGGCATTGAGCGAATTCCATAGACTCCCGACATGGAGGTTGCCTTTTCCAGGTTTGCATTGGCCGCACAATAGATGACCGGAATGCCTTTCAAGATGGTTGATCGATGTCCAAGAGCAAAAGAAAGCGCTTCATTGCCTGCAACTATGACGATGTCATAGGTACGGCTTTTCAGCTTGTAATGCAGCATGCTTTCAACAATTTTGGAAAGGAAGATCGGGTCCTGATGCCGCTTGCTGTCAATGTATTCGATATCGATGTGGGTATCGGGGAGGTGGCCTCTGAAAACTGATTGAATCCCTTCCGTAATCGTGTCGGTGCACGGGAAGCCGGGATGATAGGAATGTAGGACAAGAATGTGGTAAATGCCTGGCTGGGGTTTCTGGTCCTCAGAGAGGGCGTTTCCGATCAGGAGCAGGGAAAAAAAGAGGGCCAGGATAACAATGGTTGCAAGTTTGCCTGGCTTGGCAGGGCTTGCGTATGGGGTGTGCCGATTACGCTGAATTGTCATGAGAAAAATCGCCATATTTTGTCGTTAATATAATCTCACACATTAACGCAATAGTTGTGCCATACAGTTTGCATTCTGCCGCCTAACCTGAATGTGGTCGAAATGTAAAACATTTATATGGATAATTAAATAAGCATATTTTAATAGAATAATCAGTTCGTTACAGAACATTGGAGATTTGACAGTAGAACGTGCGATATCACCGAATTTGCCCGGCCTTCACAGGTTTCGCTGGGCTGACACTGCTCACAATTTGCGTTTCGCGTGCACGGTGTTCCGGGACTGTTGGATGCAATGCGATTTGACGTAGGGGCAAACCAGCTCTAATCTTTTCCCATGGCCCGAATTGCACGCGTCATAGAATTCCGGGAGGATCCATGAAAAAGCGCCTTCTTGATCTGCTCATCTGTCCCTGTTGCCTGCCGGGTGAATACCCGTTCATTGTCGACATCGGCCGGGAGCATGACGGCGACATCGAATCAGCTACCCTCATTTGCCCAGAGTGTGAAGCCAGGTTTCCCATCGACGAAGGGGTGGCCATGCTCGATCCCCATGCCACCGACAGCCAGCGGACCGCCAATAAGTATGAGACCGACGAGGTGGTTTCGTCCTATATGTGGAGCCATTTCGGGGATCTTATTGCCGATGAGCACGCATCGCAGGCGTACAGCACCTGGGCCGGGTTGATGCAACCCCAGGTCGGCGTCGCCCTGGATGCCGGCGGGGCTGTGGGACGGTTCACCTTCGAGATGAGCACGCGATGTGATTTCGCTGTTGGCATCGATACTTCGCATGCCTTTATCCGGGCGGCCCGGCACCTGATGCAGGAGCGTTGCATGGCGGTGTCGCTCAAGGACGAGGGGTTGCTGCGTCGCGAGGTCACCATCCGCCTCCCCGACAAGTGGCGCAGCGACCGGGTGGAGTTTCTCGTGGCCAATGCCCTGGCCCTGCCGTTCCGGCGCACATCCATAGACCTTTTTTCCTCGCTGAATCTCGTGGACAAGGTGCCTTCGCCGATCCGGCACTTGCGGGAGATGAACCGGGTAACCCGCGATACGAAGGCTCAGTTTCTGCTCTCCGATCCCTTTTCCTGGTCCACTGAGGCGGCTCCAATGGAGGAGTGGCTTGGCGGCAAATGCGATGGCCCATTCGCTGGCAAGGGGCTGGCAAATGTGGTGGCACTCCTGACCGACGAGCGGGGAGAACTGGCGCCGGCCTGGCAGGTGGATGAGACCGGCAGTGTCTGGTGGAAGATCCGTACCCACTGTAACCATTATGAGCTGATACGGAGCTGTTTCGTCCATGCCAGCCGCTAGGGAGAGAAAACGATGATCATCGATACCGTTTGCCGACTCTGTTCGTCCTGCTGCCCCATAGAGGCCGAGGTGGAGGATAACCGCCTGGTCGGAGCCAGGCGCAAATCCTTTCTCGATCC
The DNA here is from genome assembly GCA_016223015.1 of Geobacter sp. Taxonomy (GTDB): domain Bacteria; phylum Desulfobacterota; class Desulfuromonadia; order Geobacterales; family DSM-12255; genus Geoanaerobacter. Next base: position 16,784 of record JACRPV010000100.1, read on the forward strand.
GGACAAGCGACTGACCTGCGCCAAGCTGGCTGCTGCCTCGGAGATCGTCTATTCGCCCCGGCGGCTGACAGTGCCGCTGGTTAAATGCGAGGATGGTTCGGGATTCCGCGAAGCGGGTTGGGATGAGGCACTCGATCTGGTTGCTGCCCGGTTCCACCGTCACCGGCAGGAATCGGGACCCCAGTCCGTTGCCTGGCTGCGGGGGATGGCAGCCGACTGGGGCACGCCCTGGGATTATCCCAATCGGCTGATGAATGCCTTCGGCAGCCCCAACACCATCGGCAACGGCTCCATCTGTTTCGTTGCCCGCGATTTCGCCCACTCCTACACCTACGGGTCCATGGCCTATCCAGAGGCCAAAAACGCCAGGTGCATCGTCGTCTGGGGGAAGAACGACGGAGATACCGCCCTGGGTGCGGCCGAGGGAATCCACTGGGCCAAGGAGCACGGGGCCACGCTGATTGTCATCGACCCGGTAGAGACGCCACTGGCCCGCAAGGCCGACATCTGGCTGCGGATCAAACCGGGGCATGACGGCCTTTTAGCCATGGCCATGATCAACGAGATCATCAAGGCAAACCTCTATGATGCCGAATTCGTCGAGAAGTACACCATCGGCTTCGACGCCCTGAAAAAGGCGGCCGCCCAATTCCCGGCAGACAAGGTTGCCGAGACCCTCTGGCTGAGCGCCGGGCAGATCAGGGAGGTGGCCCGCATTTACGCCACCACCAAGCCCGCAGCCATCGTCGACGGCAACGGTCTGGACATGCACCGGGAGGTCTTCGACACCACCAGGGCCGTTGCCATGCTGCGCGCCCTGACCGGCAATCTCGACAGGCCGGGAGGCGACGTGCTCCCCCAGCCGATCCCGCTGCGCAATATCCAGTTGCACGAGAGGCTTGATGACACTATCCTCCCCATTACCCATCAATATCCTCTGTTCAACACATTTTCCGAAACCTGGGGCAATCAGGTGCAGGGGTGCGTGGTCGACGCCATTCTGGATGAGTCTCCCTATCCGTTGAAGATGGTGGTGGTCCAGTCCGGGAACCCCCTCGTCACCATGGCCGATTCCCGTCACACCAGGGCTGCCTTCGACAAACTGGAAACCCTGGTGGTGATCGACATGTTCATGACCGAAACCGCCAGGCTGGCCGATGTAATCCTGCCGGCGGCCAGTTGCTTCGAGAAGACCCAACTTAACCGTGCCTCCATCCGCAACAACCCGATTATCCTCCAGAATGCGGTCATCCCAACCGTGGGCGATTCCTGGCCGGACTGGAAGATCGTCTTCGAGTTGGGCAGAAGACTCGGATTTGCTGCCGATTTCCCCTGGCAGACGGCGGAGGAGGCGATCGATCACCAGCTGGAACCCGCCGGGGTCACGGTTGCGGTGCTGCGCCAGAGCGGCAAGACCGGTTTGCGGATCGAGGAGCCGCGCTACGAAAAATACCGGGATACTCCTTTCCGGACCCCTTCCGGCAAGGTTGAGTTCTTCTCCTGCCGGCTTGCACAGGCCGGGTTGCCAGGGGTTCCTTTCGAGGACGGGTGGGGTGACAACCCGATCAGTTTTGCCGACCAGAGCGGGGAGTACCCGGTCCTGGGAATCAGCGGCAGCCGCGATATCCGCTTCACCAATTCACAGTTTCGCACCATTCCTGCGCTCCTCAAGGAGGGTGCCCAGTGCCTGGTCGACATCCACCCCGAAGATGCCGCCCGGCAGGGGTTTGCCGAAGGCGAGCGGGTCGGGATCGAAACTCCCAAGGGTGTCGTCGAGATGACGGTGCGTCTCTCTACGGTAGTGAGCCCCGGCATTATCCGTCTGGGCTGGGGCTGGGGCGACCACGATCCGCGCGCCAATCTCAATATCTTGACTAGCGACGACAACCGCAGCCGGGTCACCGGCACCTCCACCAGCCGGCGCCTCATGTGCCGTTTGTGCAAGATAAGCCCCTGATCTGGAATACAGAGGGCGTCACACTGCGGATGACATATCATAAAAAGGCCACTATACTACGGAGAAGTGGCCTTTTTCTGCGAATATACGGTTGCATATTCTTATTCGGACCATCCTGTAAAGTTTTTTACAACATAGTGACTATTGGCCTGTAACTGCTATACTAGAGCGTACTTGAAGCCTCAGGTCGGGGGATGGTGTGGAACCACGCAAACGAATTGGCGAAATACTGGTGGAGAAGGGCATTTTGACGCCGAAAACGGTAGACCGGGTGCTTGTCGTGGCACATCGGCTCAACAAGAGATTCGGCATGGTCCTTGAGGATATGGAAATCGTCACGCCGGAGGAGCTGGCCTATGCTCTGGCACAGCAATATGGTACCAAGGTGGCGACGAATATGGTGAAATATTCATTTCCTGCGGATCTGCTGGGGATCATTTCAGCCGACAATGCACTCCAGTACGTCATTTTTCCTCTGAAGCTCGAACAGAACAAACTCTGTCTGGCCATGGCCGACCCAACCGATATGAAGATGGTCTCGAATCTGGCGTCAAACCGCAACCTGAGTATTGTCCCATTCATTGCAACGCGAAAAGATATCCTGGCGGCCATTTGCAAGCATTATTACGGCAAGGATCTGGAAGAGCAGGCCGAGCGAACCATCCTGATAGTGGATGACGACGTCTCCGTGTTGCAGATGTTGACCTCGATTCTTTCGAAGCATGGATACCGGATCATTACGGCGACAGATGGCATGGAAGCATTCAAGGAGGCTATCTCCAAGAATCCCCATGTCATCATCACCGACAAGGTTTTGCCCAAGATCGACGGCTATGCCTTGCTCGATTCCCTGAAAAAACTCCAGGAAACCAAGTCTATTCCGGTGCTCCTGATAACCGGACAAAAATCTGAAAATGAAGAGGCGTTGGCATTTCGCAAGGGTTTTTTCGATTTCATTCCCAAACCGTTCGGCGAGATTACCATTGTCTCCCGCATTCAACTGGCGCTCCTGTTTTATGATCGGAAATACCAGCTTATGTGATAAGCGACGGGCCAGCGGGATGGCATGCCAGTGAGCCGCTTCCGTCAATGCTGTAGTGAGTATGCGGAGAAATAAAAAGAGGGGCAACGGTAGTGGTCGTTGCCCCTTTTTTTATTGCAAGGGGGATCTTCGTTCAGATGAACGCAGTTAGTTGTTCGGGTTTTCCGGTGTGATCCTATGGAAGCGGACTGTCAGGGTGTAGTCGGCGCCTCCTGGAACTGCGAGGCATCGCACTTGCCGCTTACCTTGAGTTGCTGGCAGATCTCTTCTATTGCACGGTCGATTTCGTCGCTCCCCATGCCGAGTTCTTTGCGTACCTTTTCCTCAGCAGCCTTATCCCACTCGATTTCCTTGTCCCGCAATTCGCCGCGATTGTAACGATGGCTGTGCAGGGTTGAGTAAGCATAGAATTTACTCTGTTTTTCATCGCTGAAAATCTTTGCTGCACGCTGTTTCAGCTCAAACAGCATGCGACCGCGCCGTTTGGGGTCGTTGACAGCAGGGAGGGATTTCGCGGTGATCGGGGCGGGCTTGGCATCCGTGGCTGCTACCGGTGCAAGAAGCTGCAGGAGTCGGTCGTTGGCCTTGACGGCAAATTCGCTGGCAGGGTAACGGTCGATGAGGGATTCGTAGATTGTCTGCGCCTGCTGTGTATTCCCCTGGCGTTCAAGTTTGCCGGCCTGCAGGTAAAGGGACTGGGGTGATTCCGGCGCGGACTCCGCTGCCGGTACTGTACTGGAGAACAGCAGAAAGAAGCAGACAGCAGAGACAAAAACGGTGAATGGTTTCATGGGATGCTCCTGACAGGTCGTGTAATATGCAAGATCAAAGGGGTCAGTTGCGAAATTCGTGACCGCTCGATCAGGCTGATGTACGTGTTTCCAGGGTATCAGCGCCGGAAGGGAGCGGAATGGCCCCGGCAGCAGCCCTTCGTGGCGCGAGTTCCGAAACTACCATCCCGGCGAAAATGAGCAGGGCTCCGACCATGCCAATGGTGCCCATGCGCTCCCCCGCTGCCAAATAAGCGTATAGCGCGGCGAATACCGGTTCCATGCAGAAGATGAGAGCAGTATGGGACGGGCTCAGTACCCGCTGCATGGCTGTCTGGACCAGAAAAGCAAAAACTGTGGCAAAAAGTGCACAGATAATGATAGCCCAGGTGATCTGGGGATACAAGGTGAGTATCTCTTTGCCCCTGATGCCGGCAGTGGCGAAACTGAGCAGGGCAACCGTGCAGATCTGTACCGTGGTGAGCCAGTAGATATCCGCGCCCGACCGCCGGGAGAAACTGCTGGTAAGCAGGAGGTGCAGGGCAACGCAGATGGCGCAGGTTGCGGCAAGGATGTCGCCGTAGTTGAACGACCAGGTGCCGTTGGTGCTGAGCAGGAACAGTCCGGCAACGGCGAGGCCGACACCAGCAACGACAGATGCTGAAACACGTTGGCGAAAGAACAGGGCACCGGTCAGCGGGACGAGTACCACATTGAGCCCGGTGAGAAAACCGGTGTTGGAGGCGCTGGTATAGAGCAGGGCAACGGTCTGGAAGCCGAAGGCGGAGAAGAGAACGGTCCCCAGGACAATCCCATCCCTCAGGGTCGACCTGGTGAGTCGCCTGCGAGTCAAGACGCAGAACAGCAGCAAAAGGAGAGATGCGAGGGCAAAGCGGTGGGCAAGGAACACAAATACGTCCACCTGCGCCACGGCATCCTTCACTATGGTGAAGGTTACCCCCCAGAAAAAGGTGGTCAGGAGGAGCAGGGTAAGTGCAACGTACTTTTTCATCTCGGTCTTTCTCGGCATCCTGCAGGGTGACGTTCAACTGAAACGGCATCTATAGTGCCGTTTTTTCTCATCAAAGGCAATAATAATTCTAAATGGTTTTACCAATCGTATTGACAAACGGGAGAATAAGCGCTAAAAAGGCCGAATTCCGGCGATTAATCGATATATTCAGACATACCCCGAGGAGGATACAAAAAATGCGAAAATCGTGGTTCATGCTTTCTGCTGTCCTGATCCTTGCAGCACTCTCGTTTGCGACAGTCCCTGCGCAGGCTGCCGGGGCTCGCAAAATCGTTGTCGCGACCGATGCTACCTGGCCCCCCATGGAGATGGTGGATGCGAACAAGCAGATTGTCGGATTCGACATCGATTTCATGAATGCGGTTGCCAAAGAGGCCGGTCTGGCGGTCACCTACAAGAATACTGCCTGGGATGGCATTTTTGCCGGTCTCGCATCGGGCCAATATGATGCCATCATCTCTTCCGTGACCATCACCGATGAGCGGAAGAAAAACTTCGATTTCTCAGATCCCTATATCAATATCGGCCAGATCATCGTTGTGCCGAAAACCGACAAAATCACCAAAAAGCTGGCTGATCTGAAAGGGAAGAAGGCCGGGGCCCAGATTGGCACCACCGGTGCCTTTGAGATCAAGAAGAATGCCGGTGTTGAACTCAAGACCTATGACGAGATCGGGCTGGCCTTCGAGGATATGGCGGCCGGCAGGATCATGGCGGTCGTCTGCGACGAACCGACTGCAGCACACTATGCCCTGCAGAAGCAGGAGTACAAGGCAAAGTTCAAGATTGTCGGCGAGCCTTTCACCCACGAAGGGTATGGCATTACCGTGAAAAAGGGTGACAAGGAGCTGATCGCGCTTTTCAATAAAGGGATCAAGGCGGTTCGGGCAAAGAAGCTGGATGAAAAACTCCGCAAGAAGTGGCTCCGTTAGTCAACTGCATGGGGTGGAGCGATCCACCCCATAATCATATCTTTGCGGGAAGGATGAGAACGACCAGGCATGTCAACCAGCGAATCGCCACAATCCCACATCGACGTTGGTGACGGCGCAGCCATTCCAACGAAGTCCGACGTCGGCCTGTTTACCGCGTGGCGCATCGCGTTTGTCGGGTCGATCGCCTGCTGCATCTTTCTGGCGGTATATAAGCCCGATCCGTACCTCGCCATTTTCAAGTTCGTTCCCGATGGCATTCTGGTCACGTTCAAGGTAACCGTAGGGGCTATCCTCCTTGCCATAGTGCTCGGTCTCTTCACCGGACTTGGGCGCATTTCCACAAACAGACTGGTCAATGGCATTGCCTCGCTCTATGTCGAGGTGATCCGCGGCATTCCCCTTCTGGTGCAGATTTTCTACATCTATTATGCGCTTGGGCGGTTTGTCAGGATCCCCGATCTCTTCAGCGCCATCATCGCCATGGCAGTCTGTTACGGTGCCTACATGGGCGAGGTGTTTCGGGCCGGTATCCAGTCCATTCCCAAAGGGCAGATGGAGGCTGCGCTCTCCCTTGGGATGTCGCGCCGGCAGGCCATGCGGCACGTCATTCTGCCCCAGTCTATCAAGGTTGTCCTTCCTCCCATCGGCAATGAGTTCATTGCACTGCTTAAGGATTCCTCCCTGGTCTCCATCCTGGCCGTGTCTGATCTCCTTCGCCGCTGCAGGGAGTTTGCTTCGGAATCCTTTACCTATTTCGAGACCTACACGGTGATTGCCCTGATCTATCTGGTCATTACCCTTTTCTTTTCCAAGCTGATCGGGATCATGGAGGAACGGCTCAATGCGGGAAAATAGTCGCCCCATGATCGAGGCCCGTAATGTCTCCAAGCATTTCGGCAGTTTCCGTGCGCTGCATGATGTCTCTTTTTCCGTGGCAGCCAACGAGAAGGTGGTCATCATCGGCCCCAGCGGTTCGGGAAAGAGCACCTTGCTCCGCTCCATCAACCGCCTGGAAACCATCGATTCGGGCAGCATCATTGTCGATGGCGTGAACATTGCCGATCCGAAAGTCGATATCTGCAATGTCAGGGAAGAGGTGGGGATGGTGTTCCAGTCCTTCAACCTGTTTCCCCATAAGACCGTTCTGGAAAATCTCACCCTGGCACAGCTCGTCGTGCGGAAACGGAGCAGGGCCGAGGCTGCAGATCGCGCCATGGAGCTGTTGAAAAAGGTCGGCATTGCCGAAAAGGCGTCGGCATATCCCGGCAAGCTTTCTGGCGGCCAGCAGCAGCGGGTCGCCATTGCCCGCTCCCTTGCCATGAACCCGAAGATGATGCTGTTCGATGAACCGACGTCGGCCCTCGATCCGGAGATGATCGGCGAGGTGCTTGACGTCATGAAGGATCTTGCCCGCGAAGGCATGACCATGGCGGTCGTAACCCACGAAATGGGGTTTGCCCGTGAAGTGGCAGACAAGGTCATCTTCATGGACCAGGGTGCCATCGTCGAGGTGGGGACGCCGGAGCATTTCTTCACTAATCCTTCCCACGAACGGGCCAGACAGTTTTTGAGCCAGATCTTGTGAAACGAGAACACGATAGTTTCTCTTCTTGACTTTACTACTCGGGATTCACTATAGTCTCACTAAGGTTTTACCCATCTCTCCTGCTGGACGGTAACTTCTTGAAGCAGTTGTCTGTGTTCATCATATTCATACTTCTGACGACCTGGTTCAGCGGCATGTGCGAAAATGCACATGCCATGGAAAAGTGTCTGGTCGATCATGTCCCAATCTCTGTAACAAGTAGTGACACTGGCGAGTGTCCTTCGTGCCCTCTCGAACATCACAACGATTTTGATGGATGTGATACGTGCATCAACTGCGCATGTCATGCATCTCTAACCACTCAGAATTTCCAACTTGTTTATTCCCCATGCGTTCTTGATTTACCTACCTCTGATCCATTCAGCTTCTTGCCCGAAGTCTACCTTTCTAAATTTATTCCCCCGCAAAATCAGGCCTGAAAAGACTCGACAGGAGTAGTTCGCCTACGGCCAGGGGATTCTTTTTTCCCCCCTGTCGAGTTGTGTCCCGTACTGATTCGATTCCTGCATCAAACAACTAAATACTGGAGGTTATTCCCGTGGGAACAACGGTATGCGCACGTAGAGCACTGCTCGTGGTGCCGGCGCTCATATGTATCGTAATGTCTCAACCTGTTCGGGCGGAGACTTCGCACCTGAAATTGCGACAATTACTCGAATACTCCTTACAACATAACGGCGAACTCACTTCACTCCGTGCAGAAGAGGGGATTCGCGAGGCGAACAGGGTAAAAGCAGCACTGATGCCCAACCCTACTCTCGACCTGGAAGGGGCAACGGGTGCCCTGACCGGCAGCACTGCCGAAAACAGTCTGGCAATCGGTCTGTCGCAGGAGATTTTGCTGGCAGGCAAGCGCGGTAAACGTCTGGCAGTTGCGAAGCGCGAACTGGAAACCTACCGCTGGCAATTGGTTGATCGTGAGCGATCTTTGATTGAGGAAGTGAAGACGGCATTTTATGACGCCATGCTTGCCGAGGAGCGGCTCAAGTTGACAGACCGCTTCATTGAGCTCAACCGGCAGCTTCTCGAAGTAACCAAGGAGCGTCTGGCTGCTGGCGATATTCCTGAGCTGGAAATGAATCTGGCAAAAGTGGAGCTTATACGTAGCGAAGGGACCCGAATCGAGGTTGAGCGGGCGCTTCTGCAACTCCGGGCCAAAATCTTTTCGTTCATGGGATTGCCTTCTGGTGAAACACCGGCCATTGCCGGAGCGTTGGACAACAGCTTCTCTCTTGACAAGAGTCTGGCTGACCTGAAGCTGTTGGCGTTCGCAAAACGTCCCGACCTGAAGGCTCTGGAGGCAGAAAATTCAAAAGGAGACGCGGACATCGCCCTGGCGAAGTCCGAAGCCATCCCTAACCTTACCGCCGGCCTCACCTTCAGGCGCGACACGACCAGCATGGAAATCGGAGGAGTTGAAGGCAAGGATACTGCCTACACGATCGGGTTGAAACTGTCGATGCCGATACCGTTGTTCGATAAGAACCAGGCCGGCATTCAGGAGGCCCTGGCAAAACGGAGCAGCAGCGAAAGCCGTTTCTTTGCCGCAACCAGGAATGTGGAACGGGATGTAGATACCGCCTACGCAAGTTTTCAGAATGCCGAGGAAGTACTGTCTCTCTACAAGTC
>JACRPV010000090.1 GCA_016223015.1 Geobacter sp.
ACAGGCCTGCCCCTACGTTACACATCAGGCGTTGAGAACCATCTCGTTCAGCGATGCCCCGGCCGGCACCATGGGAAGGACCTTCTCCTCCCGTGCGACCTTGAACTCCATGATCACCGGTCCCTGTTCGGCAAACCCCTGCTTGATGACACTCTCGACCTCGTCCGGCCTGGTCGCCTGGAACCCCTTGGCGCCGAACGCCTCGGCCAGCTTGATGAAGTCGATGGGGAGTTCCATGCAGGTCTGCGAGTAGCGCTTGTCGAAAAAGAGCTCCTGCCACTGCCGCACCATACCGAGGAAGTTGTTGTTGAGGATACAGATCTTCACCGGCAGGCGATTCTGCACCATGGTGGCGATCTCCTGCATGTTCATCTGGAAACCGCCATCACCGCAGACCACTATCACCTGGCGCTTGGGAAATGCCGCCTGTGCGCCCATGGCTGCCGGAAGACCGTAACCCATGGTGCCCAGCCCCCCTGACGACAGGAGCGTGCGCGGTTTGGTAAAGGTGAAGAACTGGGCAGTCCACATCTGATGCTGTCCCACGTCGGTCGCCATGATGGCGTCGGGCTCGGAGAGCTCGCGCAGCTTCTCGATGACGTACTGGGGCTTGATCACCGTGGCGGTATGCTTGTAGGTCAGGGGGTGCTTGGCCTTCCAGCCGTCGATCTCCTCCTGCCAGGGCTTGATCGCCTCCTTGAACGCCTTCACCTTCTCCGGGTGGGCTTCGACCTCCTTGATCATCTTGAAGAGCACGTCCTTTACGTCACCGACGATGGGGAGATCGACCCGGACGTTCTTCTTGATGGAGGTCGGGTCCACGTCGATGTGGATGATCTTGGCATGGGGGGCAAAGGTGGTCAGCTTGCCGGTAACCCGGTCGTCGAACCGCGCCCCGATGGCCACCAGCACATCGGTATAGGTCATGGCCATGTTGGCGTAATAGGTGCCGTGCATCCCCAGCATGCGCAGGGCATTGGGACTGTCCTCGGGATAGGCCCCCAGCCCCATGAGGGTCGTGGTCACCGGTACGTTCAGGGTCGTGCAGAGCTTGGTCAGCTCCTCCGAGGCGTTGCCGGAAATGACCCCCCCACCCACGTAGATCACCGGCTTCTTCGCGGCCAGAAGCATCTCCATGGCCCGCTCGATCTGCTTCGGATGCCCTTCGATGGTCGGCTTGTACCCCCGGATATCCACATGTTCCGGATATTTGAATTCGGTCTGGGCGATCTGCACGTCCTTGGGGATGTCGACCAGCACCGGACCCGGCCGGCCGCTGCGGGCGATGTAGAAGGCCTTCTTGAGGATGGTCGCCAGCTCCTTCACGTCGCGCACCAGGAAGTTGTGCTTGGTGCAGGGGCGGGTGATGCCGATGATGTCGACCTCCTGGAAGGCGTCGTTGCCGATGAGCGGCGTCGGCACCTGGCCGGTTATCACCACCAGCGGCACCGAATCCATGTAGGCTGTGGCGATGCCGGTCACCGTGTTGGTGGCTCCCGGACCGGAGGTGGCAATGGCGACTCCGACCCGGCCGCTTGCCCGGGCATAGCCGTCTGCCGCATGGACCCCGCCCTGCTCGTGGCGGGGGAGGATATGGCGGATCTCCTTGAAGCTGAAGATCTCGTCGTAGATATTGATAACCGTGCCGCCGGGATAGCCGAAAACAGTATCGACCCCTTCCCGCTTCAGGCACTCCAGAAGTATGCGTGCTCCATTCATTTTCATAGTATATCTTCCTCCCTGTTCAGGGATTGATTTCGTGTAGGGGCAAACCCTGTGTTTGCCCGATTACGGGCGATCGCGAGATTGCGGGCGATCATAAGATTACGGGCGATCGCAAGATTACGGGCGATCACGAGGATCGCCCCTACGGGGCCTATTCGGTGACCGCGCCGGTATGCGCCGATGTGACTGCTTTCGCGTACCGTGCCAGCCAGCCCCCCTTGATCTTCGGCTCAGGGGCCTTCCATTCGGCCTTCCGGGTCGCAAGGACCGTTTCATCGACCATGAGTGTCAGTGTGCGGTTGGGGATGTCCAAAAGGATCCGGTCGCCGTCCCGCACCAGCGCTATCGGCCCGCCCTCTGCCGCCTCGGGCGAAATATGCCCGATGCAGGGACCACGGGTGCCGCCGGAAAAACGGCCATCGGTGATCAGGGCAACGCTGTCGCCAAGCCCCATCCCCATGATGGCAGCGGTCGGCGCGAGCATCTCCCGCATCCCCGGCCCCCCCTTGGGCCCCTCGTAGCGGATCACCACCACGTCGCCGGACTTGATCCGGCCTTCCATGATGGCCGCCATCGCCTGCTCCTCCGCATCGAAGCAGCGGGCCGTCCCCTCGAACTTCATCATGGCCGCCGACACGCCCGACTGCTTGACGACAGCCCCCTTCGGCGCGATATTGCCGAAGAGGACTGCTATCCCTCCTTCTTTCTTGACCGGAGCGGTGAGCGGCCTGATGACCGTCTCGTCCACCTGCTCGATGCTTGCCGCGATCTGCCTGGTGGAGAGTCCCATCACCGTCGGGTTGTCGAGAATCTTGTCGCCGAGTTGCTTGAGCACGCCGGCAACGCCGCCAGCAGCATCGAGATCCTCCATGAAGTGCTCGCCGGCAGGGTTCATGGAAGCGATCTGCGGTGTATCCTTGGCCAGGGTGTCGAAGGTCTCCAGCGGCAGGTCGACGCCGGCCTCGCGGGCAATGGCCAGAAGGTGCAGAACCGTATTGGACGACCCGCCCAGCGCCAGGTCGACCCGGATGGCATTTTCGAATGCCGCCCTGGTCAGGATCTTGCGGGGTGTCAGGTCGTTGTTGACCAGTTCGACGATCTTCTCGCCCGAAGCAAAGGCAATGCGGCGCTTCAGCGCCGACACGGCAAGGGCGGTGCCGCAACGGGGCAGGCTCATGCCGAGGGTCTCGGTAAGGATCGCCATGGTATTGGCGGTAAAGAGCCCCTGGCAGGAACCCATGCCGGGGCAGGCGTTGTCTTCGCAGACCTGCAGTTCCTTGGCGTCGATGACGCCGGCCTTGTAGCGGGCCATGGCCTCGAAGGTGTCGCTGACGAACGAATATCTCCGGTTCCCTTCGCCGCGGCCGGAGAGCATCGGCCCGGCTGTCACCACGATACAGGGGATGTCGAGCCGGGCTGCGGCCATCAGCATGCCGGGGGTGATCTTGTCGCAGTTGGTGAGCAGCACCAGGCCGTCCAGCCGGTGCGCCTCAGCCACGGACTCCACCATGTCGGCAATCAGCTCGCGGGTCGGCAGGGAATAGTGCATCCCCTTGTGCCCCATGGCGATCCCGTCACAGACGCCGGGGATGCCGAAGAAAAAGGCATAGCCGCCGCCGGAATGAACCCCCTTCTCGATGAACCGCTCCAGGTCGCGCATCCCGACATGACCGGGGATCAGGTCGGTGAAACTGGTGGCCACGCCGATGAACGGCTTGGAGAATTCGCTCTGAGGCACCCCGGTCCCCTTGATCAAGGCCCGGTGGGGCGTCCGCTCAAGTCCCTGTTTAATCATGTCGCTGCGCATGGATCACTCCGAAGTCGTGGTAATGCCTGGCAAGATGGCGGAAAAAAGTGAACATAGAAAATAACGCATTTGACGGATGCCTGTCAATATCAATAAAAAACCGTTATACGGATTCCCGTCGCTGCCTGGCCATTTCCGCCTCGGATGCCCGGATATAGGTGGGCAGCAGAGAGGCGGGGGAGATCCGTTCGCCGCGTTGCAGCAGGGCCAGGGCCAGGGTTGCGCCGTGGGCAGCTCGTGGGGTATGGGCATAGGCGGGTGCAAAAACGGCCAGGCTGCCCAGGGACGCTGCGATCTGATCGCGATAGCGCACCGCACCGTCGCCGAGGAACAGGGCCGGCTCGGTTATCCGCGCTGGCAGGTCGGCGGGGGAAAGGACCGCATCGGGTGCGGACGCTCGAAGCGACTCGCCGAAACGGTAGAAGCCGGCGTAGACCTCGTTCTTGCGGGCATCGAAGAGCGGGCAGACCAGCCGTTCCGTCATGGGGACGTTCAGGGCCAGCATGGCAAGGGAGGAAAACCCGGCAATCGGCTTCCCCGTGGCAAGCGCCATCCCCTTTACCGCCCCGAGCCCAACCCGCAACCCGGTAAAGGCACCCGGCCCGATGGAGACCCCGAAACCGTCCATGTCGCCCAGGCAGAGGCGGCATTCGGCCAAGAGACTGTCGATGCAGTCGAAGAGGCGCGAGGAAAGGGCCGGGCCGCCCGCCAGCAGGTATTCTCCCACGAGCCGCTCGCCGTCGGTAATGGCCACGCTGCATGCGGAGGTGGCCGTGTCGATGGTCAGGAGTCTCATGTCAGTCCGGAAAAATCCCGCGAATCAGATTGCTCGGACATATTATCCCTGCCCGACGAAATAACGGACGATATCGTTGTAAAACGCCAGCACCATCAGGCCGATCAGGAGCGCGAGGCCGATCTGCTGGGCGATCTCACGGGTTTTCATGCTCACCGGCCGACGGAATACCAGCTCCCAGCTGAAGAAAAACAGGTGGCCACCATCCAGGATCGGCACCGGCAGAAGGTTGAGTATCCCCAGGTTCACCGACAGAAGCGCCATAAAGGCAAGGAAACTCACCCCGCCGGCAGAGGCCTGTTCGCCGGCCATCTTGGCGATCATGATCGGCCCCCCCACTGTGTCCAGAGGGATAGCCCGCTCCACCAGCTTGACCAGGGACAGCACTGTCAGCTTGATGACGGTGACTGTCTGGAGACTCCCTTTAATCAGGGCCTCGCCGGGACCGAAGTGGTCGGTCACCTGTTCGCCCGCAGAGACGATGCCGATGGCCGGAGAGGAAACGGTCTCGCCGAACAGGTTCTTCCCCTTCCGGGTTTCCGGCGTGACGCTAAAGGTGAGGGTTTCATTGTTGCGGCGGACCCGGATCTCCAGCGGCTTGCCGCCGCTCCCGGCAATCAGGCTTGCCAGGTCGTCCCAGCGGTCGACCGGTGCGCCGTCGATGGCGGTCACCACGTCGCCCGCCTTCAGACCGGCAAGGGCAGCCGGCTTGTCCTTGGGGACCTCGCCGACCTTGCTGGTGACCGCGGGTACGCCGATCATGTAGAGGATGATGAACAAGAGCCAGGCAAAGGCCAGGTTGAAGAGGGGACCGGCCGCAACCACGGCGATCCGCTGCAGCGGAGGCTTGGCGGCAAAGGAACGGGCCTTGTCCTCCTCGGAGAGTTCGCTGTCTCCTCCCTCCCCCACCATCTTCACGTATCCGCCCAACGGGAAGGCAGAAACCAGGTATTCGGTTTCGCCACGCTTGAACCCGAACAGCTTGGTGCCGAAGCCGAGGGAGAATTTTTCCACGCCGATGCCGAACAGCTTGGCCAGCAGGAAGTGCCCCAGTTCATGCACGAAGATCAGGACACCCAGAACGACTATGGCAGCGACGATACTTGTCATAGGTAACTCCGACTGATGGAAACCGCAGCTCGCAACGAAAAAAGGCCCTTCGATGCAGGGTTCTGACGTTGTCTCACGATTTCCGATTCACTGCTTGCAACTGTTCCCGTGTCTTTTCCCTGGCCCAGCGGTCAACGCCGAGGACCTCCTCGATGGTGCCGAGGGAATGGGGCTGATGCAGCGACATGGTCCGTTCGATGACCGCGGAGATATCGAGGAAACGGATCCTGCCGTCGAGAAAAGACTCCACGGCGATCTCGTTGGCCGCATTCATGACGGCCGGCATGCTCTCACCGGCAGCCATGGCCTGGTAGGCAAGCTTCAGGCAGCGGAACTTCTCCAGGTCCGGCCGGAAAAAGGTGAGTCCGGAAAAGGCCGTCAGGTCCAGGGGCTTCACGCCGGTCGACACCCGCTCGGGGTAGGAAAGGGCATAGGCAATGGGCGCCTTCATGTCCGGGGTCCCCAGTTGGGCGATGACGCAGCCATCCACATACTCAACCATGGAGTGGATGATGCTCTGGGGATGGATGTTGACGTCGATCTTCTCCGGCGGCACATCGAACAGCCAGCGCGCCTCGATCACCTCCAGCCCTTTGTTCATCATGCTGGCGGAATCGATGGTGATCTTCTTGCCCATGCTCCAGTTGGGGTGGTTGAGCGCATCGGCAACCGTCACCTCTGCCAGCTTCGCTGCCGGCGTGTTGAGAAACGGACCGCCCGATGCAGTCAGGATGATCTTTTCGATGTCCTCGCCGCGATGCCCCTCGATGGACTGGAAGACCGCGCTATGTTCGCTGTCCACGGGGTAGAGCTTTATCCCCTTGGCAGCCACCGCCTCCATAACCAGGTGCCCGGCGGTTACCAGGGTCTCCTTGTTGGCAAGCGCCAGATCCTTGCCGGCATGGATGGCTGCCATGGTCGGCACGAGCCCGGCAGCGCCGACAATGGCGGCAACCACCATCTCTGCATCGGCATGGGTGGCTGCGGCAATGAGCCCCTCCACACCGCACATGATCTCCGGCTGACAGCCTCCGGGGAGGAGCATTTTCAACCGGCCGGCCAGTTCACTGTTCAGCACGGCCACCAGCCGGGGCCTGAAGGCCGCAATCTGCCGGGCCAGCAGCTCGATGTTGTTTCCCGCGGTGATCGCCACCACCTCGAAACGGTCCGGATGGGCCGCAACGATCTCCAGCGTGCTGACACCGATGGAACCGGTCGATCCCAGAATGCTCAGTTTTTTCATACGACCTCGCACATCTTCAGTAAACCCTCGGCGGATGGACACTAGCCGAGCGGAAAGACGAAATGGGCATACCAGTAGGCTGCAGGAGCCGCAAAAAGGATACTGTCCAGACGGTCCAGTATGCCGCCATGCCCCGGCACCAGCGTACCCGAATCCTTGACACCACAGCTCCGCTTCAGGAGGGACTCGAACAGGTCTCCCAACTGCCCCAGCACGCCGAGCAGCAGCGCCGCAACCACGGCATCGGCCACCCCGAGTTCGGGGAAAAAGGTCATCCGCGCAATCAGCGCGCCGACCACGCTTCCTGCCAGCCCTCCCAGCGCCCCTTCCACGCTTTTGTTGGGGGATACCTGCGGGTAGAGCTTGACCCTTCCCAGGGCCGATCCGACGTAATAGGCTGCAGAGTCGCCGGCCATGACGATCACAAGCATCAGGAATATCCAGGAAATCCCGTGGGTTCCGGCGCGCAGCCAGACCAGATGGACCAGCAATAACGGGACATAGAGCAGGCCGGCAGCCAGAATCGCCCACTCCTGTGAGGCCTGGCGTATGTCGCGAAAGCGGAACAGGAGCAGCAGGGCGGCAACGAGAACGGGCAGGGTCATGGTCACCGGGAACAGCGAGCTGTCGCCGGCACCGGACATGACGGGGATCAGGATTCCGAAGAGCGAGAGGGCCGCACCCTCGGGACGACGGTCGGGCAGGGCCATGCGATAGAACTCGTCCATGCCTAACGCCGCAACTACGGCGATGAACCAGGTGAATCCCGTCACCCCCCCCTTGAGGATGAGCAGGATCAACAGGGGGAGGGCAATGACGGCTGTGAGCAGTCTCTTGATGGTCAACTCCTTGCCGGCGGCTCTACCGCTGCCGGCACGACAGCGGGACTCCGCCCGGAATGCGCCGCGGTCAGCGGCAGACCCGCAATTGATCACTGGTGAGCCCGAAACGGCGCTCACGCTCCTGATAGTCCTTCAATGCCTTGTGCAGTTCGGTCCGGTCGAATTCCGGCCAGTTGACGTCGGTAAAATAGAGCTCGGTATAGGCGAGCTGCCAGAGGAGAAAGTTGCTGATCCTCATCTCGCCGCTGGTCCTGATCAGGAGATCGGGATCGGGGATGCCGCCGGTGAAAAGATAGCTGTTGAACAGCTCCTCGCTCACTGTTGCCAGGTCGACGGTGCCGGCCACGGCGTCTGCTGCCAGCCGCACTGCGGCACGGGCAATCTCCTGGCGGGACCCGTAGGAAAGGGCCAGGGTCAGCAGCATGCCGGTATTGCCGGCGGTCCGGGCGATGGCGTCGTCGATCTCCCGGTTCACGCTCGCCGGCAGGTCCTCGCGGTTGCCGATGACGCCGAAGCGGACATTGTTCCGCATCATCCGCGGGACTTCCGAGCGGATATACTTCTTCAGGAGCGCCATCAGGGCCTGGACCTCGGTCTTGGGCCTGAGCCAGTTCTCGGCGGAAAAGGCAAACAGCGTCAGGAACCCGATGCCCAGTCGCGAACACTCCTCGACAGTCGCACGGACCGCCTCCACACCCTTCTGATGACCGACAATGCGCTGCAGCATCCGCTGCTTGGCCCAACGGCCGTTGCCATCCATGATGATGGCAAGATGGCGCGGCATTTTATCCGGCTTGAGTCGATTCATATGTTACTCATCCCACACAGAGCGATGAAATTCAGAGATACCATGGCGGCGAGGGAAAAGGCATGCTGTTCTCTTGCGAGGGGCTTTCGGTGAGCCAGCGTAATTCGCGCTGCATACCACGGTCTGCACAAAAACAAAAAACCCCTTCCGACAGGGGTTTTGGGATTTAATCACAATTCAACGGGGCGCGCAAGAAAAAATCATGCGGCCAAGGGCGCCCACCTGCCTGCTGCAAGCCAATCAAACCTCCATGACTTCCTTCTCCTTGTGGACCAGCACCTCGTCGATCTTGGTCTCGAAGGTCTTGGTAACGTCCTGCACCTCTTTTTCGGCCCGCTTGAGATCGTCCTCGGAGATCTTCTTGTCCTTTTCCAGCTTTTTCACGCCGTCGATGGCGTCGCGGCGGAGATTGCGCAATGCCACCTTCGCCTCCTCTGCCATCTTCTTCAGCTGCTTGACGATATCCTTGCGCCGCTCCTCGGTGAGGGGGGGGAGAACCAGCCGGATCAGCTTACCGTCATTGGCCGGCGTCACACCGAGATTGGCATTCATGATCGCCTTCTCGATCAGCGGGATCAGCTTCGACTCCCACGGCTGCAGGGTGATGGTGCGCGGCTCGGGAACAGCCAGGGTGGCAACCTGGCTCACCGGCGTGGGAGTGCCGTAGTAGTCGAGCTTCACATCATCCAAGAGAGAAGTCGACGCGCGGCCGGTACGGATCTTCTGATATTCGCGACGGAGAGACTCGACGGTCTTCTCCATGTGGGATTTCATGGCAGCGATGACATCCTTGGTCACGTTACTCTCCTTTCACGATGGTGCCGATCGCTTCGCCGCAGACCACCTTCCGGACGTTCCCCGGCGTGGCGATGTCAAAGACGATGATCGGAAGGCTGTTGTCCATGCAGAGAGAGGTAGCAGTGGCATCCATGACCTGCAGCCCTCTCTTCAGAACCTCCAGATAGGTCAGGCTGGCAAACTTGACTGCAGTGGCATCCTTCTTGGGATCGGCGGAATAGACCCCATCCACCTTGGTCCCCTTCAGGATCGCCTCTGCACCGATCTCCATCGCCCTGAGACTGGCGGCGGTGTCGGTAGTAAAGAACGGGTTGCCGGTGCCGGCGCCGAAAATGACCACCCGCCCCTTCTCCAGATGGCGCATGGCACGACGCCGGATATAGGGCTCAGCCACCTCCTGCATGGCAATGGCCGACTGGACCCTGGTATCGACCCCGACCTTTTCCAGCGCATCCTGCATGGCAAGGGAGTTGATCATGGTGGCCAGCATCCCCATGTAGTCGGCGCTGGCACGGTCCATCCCCTTGGAGGAAGCGGCCAGGCCGCGGAAGATGTTGCCGCCGCCGATGACCAGCGCCAGCTCCGTTCCGCACTCCACCACTCCCTTCACCTCGTTGGCGATGGTGCTGATGGTTTCGGGGTCGATTCCGTAGCCCTGCGCTCCCCCCAGTGCCTCACCGGAGAGCTTCAGGAGCACCCGCTTGTAGTATGGTTGAGACATGATCAGCTCCTGCTCGTTCTGAAGTGTCGGATGCCAGGGGACATCCGGCTGCCCCGCATAAAAAAAAGCCGGCCATCTTGATCAAATGGCCGGCTCTGGTCAGTGCCTACTTGCCGACCGC
>JACRPV010000051.1 GCA_016223015.1 Geobacter sp.
ACCAGCTTGAGGAAGTAGGGCCTGCGCCTCCAGTTCTTCTCCTCCCCCCTGTCCAGAAACGGCAGGAGCGCGAGGCCGGTGATGGCTATCATCTGGACGCCCATGCCCATCAGCTCCGCGAGCTCCCCGCCGAAAATGTCGGACGGGAAGAGCTTCAGGGTCTGGTAGGCAGCGAGGAAGTACCACTCCGGCTTGACCGCGAGCGGCGTGTTGGTCGCGTCAGCCGGTATCTCCGGCGGCAGGAACAGGCCCGGGTAGAAGAACGCTATCGCGAAGAAAAACCCGAGCACTATGGAGGCTATTATGCCCTTGTCTATGACGTCGTTCGGCCAGAAAGGCTCGAGTTCGCCATGCCAGTTGTCTTTGTTGTATTTCATCCCTGAGTCACCTCACTGTTTGAATAATGCAAGGGGAGCGCAACCCGCGCGGCCTCGCACCCTGGTGGCCGACGTCAAAGCGTCTCGTTGATACCGGTCTTCTTGATCATCATGAAATGCACGGCCAGGAGCATCAGCATAAGCACCGGAGTCGCAAGGTGCAGCGCGAAGAAGCGGCCGAGCGTCGCGGCGCCCACCGTGTCCGCGCCCCTGATGATCTTCATCATCTCCGGGCCCACGACGGGCATGACCGAGAACGAGGTCGTGAGGACCGTGACCGCCCAGTAGGAGAGCTGCGTCCACGGGAGCAGGTAGCCCGAGATGCCCATCATCATGGTGAGCATCAGCAGGGCGAAGCCGGACAGCCAGTGAAACTCCCTCGGCGCCTTGTAAGCGCCGGATATGATGACCTTGAGCATGTGTATCATGACAAGGAGTATCATAATGTTCGCGCCTACCGCGTGGAGCCTCCTGAACAGCCACCCGAACACCACGCCGTTGTCTATGAAGACGACGCTCGAGAAGGCCTCCGCCGGAGACGGCACGTAGTATATCAGGAGGAAGATGCCCGTGAGCACCTGGAGGATGAACAGTATCAGCGAAAGCCCGCCGAAGCAGCCGAACAGCTCGTACCAGCGGTGCATCTTGGGCGCTTTCTTCGAGAACACCTCGTCGTCCAGCAGCTCCATGACGCCTGTGCGGGACTCAAACCAGTCGATTAGTCTTTGCATTGTTATTCACCTCCCACGATAAGCTTGTCGCCGGCAACCTTGTAAGGCAGCTGCTCCAGCGGGGCGGGAGGCGGTCCGCCCTTGTTGACACCGCTTTTGTCGAACCACCCGTCGTGGCACGGACACTTGAACTTCTCCTCGGCCTCGTTCCACTTGACCAGACAGCCGAGGTGCGTGCACTTGAGCGAGATGCACTCAATGCCGGTCTTCCTGTTGAATGCGTAGAACGGGTATGCCGCGTACACGCCCTGGACGAAGCCGCCCTCGGGTATGTCGCCCAGGTTGAGGATGGCGGGCTCTGGCTTGCCCCTCTGCACGGGTTTGAAAGAAGC
>JACRPV010000001.1 GCA_016223015.1 Geobacter sp.
CGCGGAAAGCCACTCTTGGGGAGCGATTTTCGCAACTACAGCGCGGTATTATTTGACTATGACCGGATGCAGGCCGGGAAACTGCAGCATTCCCCCGCTGCCGCAATTGACGCAGGAAATGCGGTCTATGTAGAGCCCGTCACCATCGGTACAGACCTCCGGCGGGGCATCGAATGACGTATAGTTCTGCGAGCAGCCGGTCGGACCGCTCGCGCAGACCCTGCTGATCCTCACCATGGCGTACTTGGTAACCGTACTGGCCTCGAAGATGGTTCCATTCCGTGCCGGCGTACAGCTGCTCACAGGCGCGATAACCCACCAGCCGATCAGTTTGCCGCTTGCCTTGTCGTACTCCTTGTTACTCTTGTCCGCATTCGGGTTGTACATCATCGCTTCGATGTCACGCAGCAGGTCCTGCGGTGCGTTACCGGTGGAATGGATCTGTTTCCCGCATACCTCCTGCGCAGGCATCTCGCCGCACACCAGATCTGACAGCATCGACGTACTCGCCACCGGGTAGAGCAACGAGGTGTAGGCGTAGCGATTGGCCGCGGGGAGATCACTCGTAGCGCCCAGGGCAGCCGAATACATTTTTCGTTCCGGGATTGCGCAGACACTGGGATAGGTGCAGGCCGCATCACAAGCTTCGGCGCAGATCACGATATTGGCGCTTGCACGGGGAGGCATGGCGGCAATCGTATCGGGCGTGTAATTGGCGGTCTGGGCTCCGGTCATCTTGGCAAGGTTGATCCCCAGCGGTCCCAGTCCGACCGACGCACTCTCAGCCGTGCGCTTCGTTCTCACCTGGATCGCATTGACCGGGGTTCCGCCCGGCGTATAGGTGTGGGTACTGATATTCCAGAACCCGACAGTCACGTCATTATATTCGCTCAAGGTATTTTTGTTATTGGAAAGGACATCGACGAGCGCCACCGCTGCGTGGTCCCCCATGGCCATGTCGATTGCCGCGCTACGGGCGGACGACTGCACGGTATCATTGAGGGTGACAAGGAGCTTGCCGGGATCGGTTGCCGCCTGGTTCTGGATACGCTGCTTGATCGCCTTGGCACCTGCCAGTGCAGCAGTCTCCGAGGCGTTCTTCAAGTCCTCGTCGCTGACGTACATATATCCCACATCGATTGCCAGGGCAGCAACGACAAGGAAAACGACCAGCATGATGTTGACATAGGTAGTATCCATGCGCCAACCTTTCTACCACGAACTCCCACAAATAGTATCACACATTTTCGTCAGGCAACAAAAGAAGGGCCATGCACATTGCATGGCCCTTCTTTTTCCTATTACCGTCTGGACTGCTTTCGTTCAACCATATAAATCCCTAAAGAATGCTCCGAGTCCCGGAGATTATCTGATCTCTTCCACTGCCACTGCAGGTTCGAGGAAGAAGGTCATTACCGTACCCAGGGCACACAAGCACCCGGCAAGGATGAAGGACTTGTTCAGGCCACCAGGCTGAGCATTGAGCATTTCGGAAACGCGGCCCATGACAAACCCGCCAACGCCCCAGGCGGTGAAGAGGGTGCCGTAGTTGAGGCCGTAGTTCTTGAATCCCCAGTAATCCTTGGCGAAGGAAGGGAAAAGGCAGAGGTTCGAACCATAGTTGAAGCCGATGAAGGTAGCGGCAAGCACCAGCATCCCAGCGCTGCCCGAACCGACGATGGGGATGGCTGCGAACATCAGAAGTGCCTGGAAGGCAAGCATGATGGAGAGGGTTGACCTGCGGCCGATCTTGTCGGACAGGACGCCGGCAACTACCCGGCCGCTGGCATTGCCGATAGCCATGATGGCAACTGCCACGAACGCCATCGGACCCATGCTCTTCTTGGCAAGAACGGCGACACTGCCGATAACCATGAGGCCGGCGCCGGCACCGATGAAGAAGGTGGTCCAGAGGAGGTAGAACTTGGGCGAACGGATCATTTCGCTGACATTGGCATTGTAAACCGCTTTTGCTGCAGGCTTGCCATCATCCTTTTTTGCCGGCTCGGCAGGCACATACCCCTGCGGCGGATTCACCAGCAGGAAGGAGAGACAGCAGACCAGAACCGTGAAACCGCAGCCGAGGAAGAGCATGGACTTCTGGATGCCATAGGTATTGAGCAGCCAGCTTGCCAGCGGGGCGATGTAGACCGGGGCAAGGCCGAAACCGGCAACGACTGTCCCGGCGATCAGGCCGGTCTTGGTCGAGGAGAACCACTTGAGGGCCGGCGGAGTGGCCGCAGCATAGCCAAAACCGAAACCAGAACCTGCCAGCACGCCGAAGCCGACAATCCAGGCTGCGTAGCTGTTGGAGAACGACATGAGCGTGAAGCCGGAGCCGACCAGGAGGCCGCCGATGAGTGCGGTGCGGGCCGGGCCGATCTTGTCCTGGCACTTGCCGGCAAGAATCATGGCAAAAGCGAATACCAGGCAGCTGGCTGCGTAGGGGTCGTTGATGGAAGACATGCTCCACTGGAATGCATCAGGACCGCCTTGTTCGATCGAGGACTTGATTGCCCCCTTGAAGATACTCCAGGCATAGAGAACACCCAATGCCAGGTTGATGCCCAGACCGGCCATTGTTACTTGCCACCCTCTGTTTTTTACTGTTTCTGACATGATTGTCTCACCTCCGTGTAGTGTGGTTCTAAATCTGTTGTAAACATAAAAGAGCAACATACATACCAATGTTCTAAAATACCGTATAATATTATTTAGCCTTTTATATCGGCATGTTACACATTTTGAAATGCTGCGACACAACTTGGCACGGCAACCTGTTTTGAAAATTTGCAAAACAGTATCAGGAGCACAGGGCAGGTATCGGCCCAACTATTTTCTTATATATTAGAGACTTGCATCAGCGACAGGAATGCGGAACCGTTTTTCGCACAAATGCAAATGGGTCCGGTTTTTTGCAGAAGTGAAAACGGTTGGCTGCAGCCGGTGCCATTGCGACTGCATGGCATGCCCCCGGCAGTCGACCGGCGGCCATCGGGAGGAAGCGGCTAATACCGCTCAAATCGAGGCTCCACAGGCTCAAATACGAGAACTGAGGCTGCCCCCAGACTGACCAGAACAATGCGGCAGGTTGCCACAGGGACATCAGGCGACAGCCGGGCGCAAGACACTGCCAGGATAGGTAGACTTCATCTTCCCACTGTCAGCTCGACCAGCAAAAGAGACCAACGGACTTGATTCGGGGCAAAACAGATAAACCGGCAGGGAGAGATAAAGATTTGCTGCGGGCAAAAAAATGGGGCAGCGTCTCTCGATGCTGCCCCCAATGAAGGAAGGTACTACGCCTTTAGGAAGGTTATCCTTTGCGGACTGCCTGCTCCAGGGGCTTCTTGGCCGGGCCGTTCATCCTGATGGCCGCGGCAAA
>JACRPV010000002.1:0-12291 GCA_016223015.1 Geobacter sp.
AGCAAGGAGGACGACATGAACCTGCCACAGGGACTCGGCGACAAAGCCATCCAGGACGTCATTGCAACCGATCCGGCCATCGGCGAAATCCTGGCCCGTTACGACATCGGCTGCGTCACCTGCAAGGTCGGCATCTGCCTCTTGAAAGACGTGGTCAAGATCCATGGCCTGACACCCGAAGCAGAGGCGGCAGTCGCCATTGACATCGAATCTTACCTGAACGAAAAGACAGTATAAAAAAAGGAGACACCTCATGGGAAATCTTGGATGTGGCTGCCCCGGCAGCATGGCACGAGTCATCGAACGAAACGAAACGCAGGCACCGGCAGCAGGCCGGCAACCATCCGAACTGCGGCAGTGGCCGGTACAGCTTCACCTGGTCCCGCCCACGGCCCCTTACTTCAAGAACGCCGATATACTGATAGCAGCCGACTGCGTGGCCTTTGCCGTCGGGAGCTTCCACGGGGACCTGCTGAAAGGGAAGGCGCTGGCAATCGCCTGCCCGAAGCTCGATGAAACCGAAGCCTACACGGCCAAGCTCGCTACCATCTTCAGCGAAAACGACGTAAAAAGCATCACGGTCGCCATCATGGAAGTCCCATGCTGCCGCGGCCTGGACATCCTGGTCAGGCAGGCCCTGGCCCAGTCGGGGAAGGATATCCCCCTGGAAACGGTAACCATCGGCATCAATGGCGAACGGAGGTAATGGAACATGAAAAGGGATATCACACAGACCCTGGTGGCGGAACATCGACTGATCCTGCGCATGCTCGACATCCTGGAGCGAAACGCCATGCTGACCCGCACCGGGAGTTACCGCACCTATCGCTTCTACCTTGACGGCGTCGATTTCATCCGCAACTATGCCGACCGGTTCCATCATGCCAAGGAGGGCCATGCTGCTGGAACACGACCATGGCCGGGCCTTTGTCCGCAAGATGGAAGAGGCCACGCTGGCGGCGCTGCGGGGCGATCAGAACCGGGACGAGGAGATAGCCTCCTTTGCCCTGGCGTACGTGTCGCTTTTGCGGGAGCATATCTCCAAGGAGGACGACATCCTCTATCCGCTGGCCGAGCGGGTCATCCCGGAAGAGATGCGGGACGACATCATCCGGGAATACGATGCTGCCGAGTCGCGGGTCCCGGCCGGCTATGGCGAACACTATGCCGGCGTGATTGCCCGTTACGCTGCCGAACCCCTGGAGCAGGCCGCCTAGCGTCCATCCGTCATAACCAGCCGAAACGAGAAAGGGCCACCCGTTTGAGTGGCCCTTTCAGCGTCTGCTGCGACCTTTCTGCTGCATCATTACCCCCTATGCGTTTTCGGTTGCCTTGGTTTCCTTCCGGATGCCCTTGGCGAATCCCAGCATCACCATCACTGCCGGCACCAGCTGTCCGACCACGATCAGGGCACAGAGGCCGAGGAAGATGGTGGAGTAGATCCCGCTGTTGTCTTCACGTGCACCCGAGGCGGCAAATGCGGTGGCTGCCGGAGCGATCCCTGCTACTGCTGCGAAGAGAGTGGTTAAAGTTTTCATGGCGTCCTCCTTAGAATTTCACCTGGATGGTGTTTGTTTTGATTATTTCAATTGCACCCCGCGTGCCACAATGTATTTTTATTTATAAATATTTTTTAAGTATTGAAAGACAGGCGTCTTTTGTGTGGCAGGCGCTCAGACCGGCGTCACGGCGGGATACTGGGGAGCACGGCTGCGTATAGAATATACATACAGGGCTTTTCGGCCGGGCATCTGTGTAGAACGCCATCTGACAGGGTGTTGCAGGCTATGGGCAGGTAAGCCGGCAACAAATGTGCGGTGTATAACTTTATTATTCCATTCTCATGCGACAGGGTGCGGCTCTGTTATGCGGGGATTATCATGAGGGCGATCAGGGTCAGCAGGGTGTAGAGGATGTAGAGATGGAGCTGGCCATGCTGCAGTTTCCTGATGGGCGCCATCTTCCCGTTCGCCCAGGCGAGCAGCGGCAGGTAGATCCGCTCGAGAACCGTTTCCGGGACATGGCTGGCAAAATGGCTGGTCCGGGGGAAGGCAGAGGCGATCCAGGGAAGATGGGTATCCGGGCGAAGCACCCCGGCAAAGAGGGAAACCAGCATCTCGGCGAACGATGAGGCAGTGTACTCCATCCGCGCAGTCGGTGCCAGGTAGCCGCACCCCCAGGTGACGGACGTCGTTGCGGCTACGGTGCGCATCCGCAGCCAATACAACAGGACCACCAGGCAGACCAGTACCGCCGCCAGGATGGATATCCACGCCAGCGGTGCCACGGACAACAGACTGGAGCCGCTGACAACGAGCCCCGGCTGCCAGCAGGCAACAGCGGCATCCAGGAGCGGTGCGACCAGAATGGGGGCAAAACCGATCGCCCCGCAGACAACGGCCAGCACCGCCATGGGGAGGAGCATGCTTCTCCCCGGCTCATGCGCATGATCGCATGCCTCGGAGCGGGAAACGCCGAGGAAGACCACGCCGAACACCTTGACAAAGCAGGCCACCGCCAGCCCCCCGACCAGCGCCAGGGCGGGCGCAGCCAGGGCAGCGGCCGCGACGCCGGCGCCCGCACCGCTCATGGCGCCGTTGAAAAATCCCAGATAGATCAGCAGCTCGCTGACAAAACCGTTCAGGGGCGGCAGTCCGCAGATCGCCACAGCACCGGTCATGAAGAAAAGGGCCGTCCGGGGCATCCGTTTCAAGAGCCCCCCCATCAGGTCGATCTCGCGGGTACCGACGGCATGGATCACCGAGCCGGCGCCGAGGAAGAGGAGCGCCTTGAAGGTGGCGTGGTTGATGACATGCAAAAGGGCGCCCCCCATGCCCAAGAGCACCAGCAGCGCCGATCCATTGGTTATGCCCAGAAGGGCGATGCCGATCCCCATGGCGATGATGCCGATGTTTTCGATGCTGTGGTAGGCGAGCAGCCGCTTGATGTCGTGCTGCCCCAGGGCAAAGACGACGCCGCCGATGGCGGAGACGATGCCGAGGACGAGAACGGTGATACCCCACCACTGAGGGATGCCGGTAAAGAACGAAAAGGTCCTGACCATGCCGTAGATGCCGATCTTGAGGATGACGCCCGACATGATGGCCGAGACGTGGCTCGGGGCATTGGCATGGGCAGAGGGGAGCCAGACGTGGAACGGCATGATGCCGGCCTTGAAGCCGAAGGCGACCAGGGCCAGAAGAAAGATCGCCACGGCATGGGGGGAGGCGGCGCTGACCGATGCAACGGCCGGGAAGGCGAAACTGCCCGTCTCGGCCTTGAGCAGGGAAAAGAGGGCGAACAGGCCAAGGGTACCGACATGGGTGCAGATCAGGTAGAGTGCCCCTGCCTCCCGCACGGCGGCATCGGCATCGTCGGTGGTCAGGACGAAATAGGCGGCAAGCGCCATGATCTCCCAGGCAAAGAGAAAGAGGATCGCGGTCCGGGCCAGAACCACCCAGAGCATGGCCGACACGAGCAGGCCGAGGAAAAAGGTCAGCTTGCGGACCGTGCGCGGGTGCTCGCGGGCCGGCCAGTAGCCGAGCGAGTAGATGCCGCAGCAGAGCGAAACGAGTAGGACGGGGATGGTGAAGAGTGCGGAAAGCGGGTCGACGGCAAAGGTCATGGCGCCGAACGGGAGCGACCAGGCGAGCTCATAGGTCGCGGTGACTCTGAAGATGAGGGTGATGGCGGCTCCGGCCAGGCCGGCCAACGCGGCAACGGACATGAGCAGGGCAGCCAGCCGCTGGCCAAAGGCGACGGGAAACGACCGGACGAGCAGCGGCGCGCCGGAAAGCGCAGCCAGGAGTGCAGCGCCGACCAGCAGCGGGGCAGGAAGCATGTCCGGGAAACCGGCCGTCATGAAGCACCCTTCCCGATGTCGTGCTCGATCTCCCGCACCGCGGCCATGATCGCATCGATGCGGCAGGGTTCCTTGAGCGCCTGGCGCAGACGTCCGTCCCGCAGGGCATAGGCGAGCTTGGAAAGCAGGTGGAGGTGCGTCCTCACGGTCGGGCTGGTGATGGTGAAGAGGATCTGCACCGGCTTGCCGTCGATGGCGCCGAAATCGACCGGCTGGGCCAGGAAGCAGAGGCTGATCTGCGGCACCGGCAGCTGCAGCAGGAGGGGGTTGCGGACATGCGGGATGGCGATGCCGTCGCCGATTGCGGTGGTCCCCATGGCCTCGCGGGCGAGCAGCACCTGCAGGATGAATTCGGGATCGAGCTCCGGCGGCAGCTTCAAGAGGTCGACCACGTTCTGCAGGACCGTCTGCACATCGCTGCCCGCGACGTTGCAATGGATGCCCCCCGCTTCGATCGCCTCGCTGAGCAGCGGCAATGCGACGTTCTCTTCATCCAGCAGACGGTAGATCGAGGGATCGACCTTCAGACCGTGCTCCGTAGCCCATTCGAGGAGGTCGACGCGATTGATCTGATAATCGCCGCTGACCATCTCCGCAGGAAGGCGATCCTTCCTGATCCAGCGCATGACGGTCTTTTCGTCGACGTTCAGCGCCTTGGCCACGTCTGCTGTCTTGAGATGCATGTATGGTAACTCCCTGCCTGCCTTGAGCCGCCCCCGTCAGAGATCGAGCTGAAACCGCAGCGTCTTGTCCACCTTTTTCAGGAGCGTCTTGGTCAGGAAACCGAGCCGGTCCCCCACGACCTTGGTCTTGTCGATGGTTATGATAATATGCGAACTGATTTTCGCATCCCGCCCCAGGCCGCTGTTGGCAGCCGGCAGCAGGGTCTCGAATTCGTAGATCTTTTCCAGGCAGGAAAAGGTCAGGGGAATGATGGTGATCACCGGCGAGAACTCGTTGCTGATGTTGTTGCTCACGACCAGACAGGGGCAGGTCTCCTTGCCCCGCTCCTCGTCATGGGCGAGATTCACCGAGTAGATGCCTCCCCGCTTAAACATCCCGCTCCTCCGTAACCGCCGATTCCAGCCGCTTCAACATCTCGACGGTCTCCTCGGCAGTGGCCCGGTAACCTTCTATCAGCCCCTTGTAGGCCTTCTTCTTCACCTCGGCAAGCTTTTCCCTGGCCGCCTCTTCCAGAAACTGGCTCAGGCCGCGTTGCCCATAGAGCGCCTTGATGTCGTCGACGATCGGCGTGGGCAGGGTTATGTTCAATCGCGTATTCGGCATATTCAACTCCTCTACGTCACAGATAATTAATGACGCATAAATTTTTATACCATTTTTTCCAGGAAAGTGTTAGGATTTTTTTCGTCGTCATACATGTCGTACGACACTTCCTTCCATTCAGACATATACGGCATGCACACCCATACGGAATCTTTCATGGCAGCTGGCTGGCAGACAACTGATTACCTTTTCGCCGGGATGGTCGCTTCCGTCGTTCTCTTCGGGATATCGGGCCTTCCCGGCCTGTTCATCAAGAAACCGGGATGGGGACAGCTGATCGCAACCGGCATCTGCGTCATTGCCGCCCTGCTGGGTACGGGCACTGCCGTGCAGACCGTCGTGACCGGCAGCTCGACCGCCGGCTATCTCATTGACTGGCACCTCCCCTTCGGACCGTGCGAATTCTCTGCAGACCCTCTCTCCGCACTGTTTCTCACCCCCCTGTTCCTGGCTTCGGGCTGCTGTGCCGTCTATGCCGTTGCCTACTGGCCCGCCAGAGAACACCCCGGTTCGGAGAAAAAACTCACCTTCTTCTTCGGCCTGCTGTCAGCCGCCATGGCACTGGTCGTCCTTGCGCGCAACGGGGTCGTCCTGCTCATCGCATGGGAGATCATGGCGCTCTCGGCGTTTTTCCTCCTGACCACCGACCAGCGCGACCCGGATGTCCAGCGGGCGGGCATGGTCTACCTGATCGCCACCCATATCGGCACCATGGCGCTGTTCATCCTGTTCGCCATGCTGCGCGGCACAACGGCCTCCTTTGCCTTCCCCGTTCCTCACTCCCTTTCGCCCGACCTGGGCGTGGCCACGGTCATCCTGGTGACGGCACTGATCGGATTCGGCGCAAAGGCCGGCATCATGCCGCTCCATATCTGGCTTCCCTCCGCCCACGCCAATGCACCGAGCCACGTCTCGGCTATGATGTCCGGGGTCATGCTGAAGATCGGGGTCTACGGCATCATCCGGACCGTCTCCTTTTTCTCCCTGCCGCCGGCCTGGCTCGGCTGGCTGATCCTCTGCCTGGGCGGGGTATCCGCCCTGTCCGGCATTGCGCTGGCATCGGCGCAACGGGACATCAAGCGGCTTCTGGCCTGCAGCAGCATAGAAAACATCGGCATCGTCTTCATCGGCCTCGGCATGGCGCTGATCGGCATCCAGACCAATACCCCCCTGCTCGCGGCGTTCGGACTGACCGGCTGCTTCATCCATATCCTCAACCACGCCCTTTTCAAGCCGCTCCTCTTTCTCGGCGCCGGGGCCATCATCCATGCCACCGGCACGCGGGAGATCGACCGGATGGGAGGGCTCTCCCGCCGGCTCCCGAGGACGGCTCCGCTGTTTCTGGCCGGTTCGCTGGCCATCTGCGGGCTCCCCCCCTTGAACGGCTTCATCGGCGAACTGTTCCTCTACCTCGGCGCATTCAACGATGCGATCTCTTCGCCGCTGCCGGCCCTGGCGCTGGTTGCACCGCTTCTGGCGCTGGTCGGCGGGATTGCGGTCATCACCTTCATCAAGCTGTTCGGCACCATCTTCCTCGGTTCCCCCCGGTCCCCTGAAGCTGCCCATGCCCACGAGCCCCCACTTGCCATGCTCGCACCCATGTCGCTGTTTGCCCTCTTCTGCCTGATCGCAGGGATCTGCGGGCAACTGCTCCTCAGGCTGGTCACGCCGGCAGTGGCTTCATATGCGCAGCTCCCGCCGGCAATTATCGACCGGATGGAGAGCAGCGTGCCGCTGGCCTCGTTCACCCTGCTCAATCTCTCGCTGCTCCTGCTCATCCTGGCAATCGGGCTCTTCTACACGCGGCAGACCGTCAAGCTCCCCTGCGCCACCGCCGCCACCTGGGGATGCGGCTATCTGGCCCCGACGGCGCGCATGCAATACACCGGGACCTCCTTTGCCGAAATGGCCTCGAACCTGTTCGCCCCCTTCGTCACGGTCAGCCGCAGCGGCCCGTCCCTTTCGGGACCGCTTCCCGCAGCGGCACGCTTCTGCTATGCAACAACGGAAAGCATCCTCGACCGGGTGCTCATTCCGGTTTTCCAGGCCATCGGCCTGGCTTTTTCCTATCTGCGCAGGATGCAGCATGGCCAGATGCATCTCTACATGCTCTACATCTTTGCCACGCTGTTCGTCCTGATGATGTGGCGGCACTGATGCCTGACTTCGGGCCGCTTAAGCGCCGGATTTTCACAGAGGATCGTTATTCATGATTGACACGATCATACATTTTTCACTGATTCTGCTCATGCCCCCCCTGCTGCTCGGGATCATCGGCAAGACCAAGGCCGCCTTTGCCGGCCGGGTCGGGGCCCCCTTCCTGCAGCCCTACTACGACCTGGTGAAACTGTTGCAAAAAGGGTCGGTCTTCAGCGAAACCACCACCTGGGTCTTCAGGGCCGGGCCGGTGGTCACCCTGGCGGCAACCCTGGTCGCGGCAACCCTGGTGCCGCTGGGCAACCATAGCGCGCCAATATCCTTTACCGGCGACATGATCCTCTTCGCCTACCTGTTCGGCCTCTCCCGCTTCTTCACCACGGCAGCGGCGCTCGACACCGGCTCCAGCTTCGAAGGTATGGGAGCGGCCCGTGAGGTGACCTTCTCCTGCCTGGTGGAACCGACCCTCTTCTTCGCCCTGATCAGCCTGGCCCGCATGAGCAAATCCCTGACCCTTTCGACCATGCTGACCTATACCTCTCCCGGCATCTGGATCACTGCCGGCGCCTCCATGCTCCTGTTGGTCGGGGCCCTGTTCATCACCCTTCTGGCTGAGAACTGCCGCATCCCGTTCGACGACCCCAACACCCACCTGGAACTGACCATGATCCACGAGGTGATGGTGCTGGATCACAGCGGCCCCGCATTCGGCTATATCCTCTACGGCGCAGCCATGAAACTCTTCGTGCTCGGCGCCATATTCATGAATATCGCCCTCCCCGCCCGGACCGGTTCGTCGCTCGGCGACTGGGGCGTTTTCGTCGTCGGGATGATACTCCTGGCCGTGCTGATCGGCGTGGTTGAATCGATCATGGCCCGCTTGCGCCTGATCCGCATCCCCCAGCTCCTGATCGCCGCGACCATTCTCTCGGCCTTTGCCATGCTTCTGATCCTGAGGTGACCCATGGGTTCATTCGCCGACCAGCTCCTGGTGCTGGTCATGCTCATCAACTTCGTCATGCTCGGCTCAAGCCGGATGGCCCTCTGCATCCGGGCGGTCGCGGTCCAGGGGGTGGTCCTCGGCCTGCTTCCTGGGCTGGTGCACCCCTTTTCCTGGCACCTGGCCGGCATCACCTGCGGCATCATCCTCGCCAAAGGGATCGTCATCCCCTACCTGATCAACGATGCCGTGCGCAAGGCCCAGATCCGGAGGGAGATCGAACCGTTCATAGGCTATGTGCCGACCCTGATCCTGGGGGCGATCTTCACCACCCTCGCCTTTGTCTTTGCCGAGAAACTCCCCCTGGCACCCGAACACCGGGAGCTGCTCTTTGTCCCGGCCTCCATTGCCACGCTCATGTCCGGCTTCCTGATCCTGACGACCCGCAAGAAGGCGATCTCGCAGGTCATCGGCTACCTGGTCCTGGAAAACGGCATCTTCATCTTCGGCCTGCTCCTGACCGAGGCGATGCCGGTCATGGTCGAGGCAGGGGCGCTTCTGGACCTCCTGGTGGGGATCTTCGTCATGGGTATCGTCATCAACCACATCAGCCGCGAATTCTCGTCCATCGACACCTCGCGCCTGCGGGCACTCAAGGAGGAGTAGCAGATGCTCTACCTTTTCGTCCTCTTGCCCCTGCTGGGAGCCATCGTTGCCTGGATCGTTCCGGACAACCGCTATCGCCCCCTGGTCCTCCCGGCAGTGGCAATACCGCATCTGCTCATGGCCTTCTACCTGGCTGGCAATGCGCCGCCCCCCTCACCAGGCGGCTGGATCTGGCTCGATCCCCTCGGCAAGATCGTCCTGCTCTGCATCAGCATGCTCTTCACCGTCTGCGCGGTCTATTCGGTGGGCTACCTCGCCTATCGCCAGGAGCGCTCCAACCGCGTGCTCTGCATCGGGCTCCTTACCTGCCTGTCGGCCATGACCCTGGCAACCATGTGCCAGCACCTGGGCCTCCTGTGGGTCGCCGTGGAAACGACCACCGTCACCATGGCGCCCCTCATCTACTTCAACCGCAATGCCCGCTCCATCGAGGCGACCTGGAAATACCTGCTGATCTGTTCCGTCGGCATTGCCCTGGCCCTCCTGGGGCTGCTCTTTCTCGCCTATTCGACCCACGTCGCCCACCTGGAGGCGACCCTGCTCTTAAGCTCGCTCAAGGCATCCGCCAAGGACCTGAACCAGGGGTGGCTCCATGCGGCCTTCATCTTCCTGCTGGTCGGCTACGGCTCCAAGATGGGCCTGGCGCCGCTCCACACCTGGAAGCCCGATGCCTACGGCGAGTCGCCCGGGCTCGTGGGCGCCCTCCTTGCCGGCGGCCTGGTCAACTGCGCCTTTCTGGCCATCCTGCGGGTCTATCAGCTCTGCCTCTCGTCGGGTAAGGAGATCGTCTTTTTCCAGAACGCCCTGATCAGCCTCGGCCTGATATCCATGGCCTTTGCCGCCGTCTTCATGGCCAAGCAGGCAGACTTCAAGCGGATGCTCGCCTATTCCAGCGTCGAGCACGTGGGAATCCTGGCCATCGGCCTCGGCCTCGGCAAAGGGGCGCTCTTTGGCGCCCTGTTCCACCTCATGAACAACGGCCTGACCAAAGGGGTGCTCTTCCTCTCTTCCGGTAACATCCACCGCTCCTACGGCAGCAAAACCACCGATCTGGTCCGGGGTGCGCTGACCCGCCTTCCCTGGTCGGGAGGGCTGTTCCTCGCCGGGTTCATCGCCATCACCGGCTCGCCACCCTTCTCCCCCTTCATCAGCGAATACACCATCGTCAGCAGCGCCTTCGTCGAAGGGCGCTACCTGATAGGGGGGCTCTTTCTGCTCTTTCTGACCATCGTCTTCATCGGCATGGCGCTGACCGTCCTCCCCCTGGTCATGGGGACCCCTCCTGTTGACCTGGAAGAGAGCGAGTACCGTGACCGGCTCCTGACCGTGGGACCGCCGTTCGTCATGATGCTGATCATCCTGTTTCTCGGGGTCTGGCCGCCCGATGCGCTGCTGCAACTGCTGCGGGAAGGCGCCGCCCTGCTGGAGGCCCGGCCATGAGCGATCTGTTGACGTTCTACAACGGTTCGGCACTGCCGATCGGCGACATCCCCGCCCCCGGACCCGACCAGTTTCTGCAGACCCTGGGCGATCATCTGGACCGCGGGTGGCGGGTCATCTCCTATTTCGGCGTTCCCGAAGGGGACAAGACCGCCCTGTTCTGCCTCCTGGCCGCCAGGTCCGAGGGCCAACTGGGGATGATGCAGACCCTTGCCACGCACGGTCATTTCCCCTCCCTCTCCCGCCACTACCCGCAACTGCAGCTCTTCGAGCGGGAGATTGCCGAACAGTGCGGTCTGGTCATGGATGACCACCCCTGGTACAAGCCGGTCCGCTTCCACCATGCATTCGTCCCCGACCGGGATGGATGGGGCCGCTCCAGTAGCGAGCAGATCCGGGTCGGGGTGATGGATTTCTACCAAGTGGCCGGTGAGGAGGTGCACGAGGTAGCGGTGGGGCCGGTGCATGCCGGCATCATCGAGCCGGGGCACTTCCGCTTCCAGTGTCACGGCGAGCAGGTCTTCCACCTGGAGATATCGCTGGGTTACCAGCACCGGGGGATCGAGCAGATGCTCATCGGCGGCCCCCACCCCCGATCGCTGTTCCAGATGGAAACCATTGCCGGCGACACCACCATCGGCCATGGGCAGGCCTACTGCATGGTCATGGAGGCGTTGGCGGGTGTCCGCCCCACTGCCGCGGCCCAGGCGCTTCGCGGCATCGCCCTGGAACTGGAACGGCTGGCCAACCATACCGGCGACCTGGGAGCAATCGCGGGCGACGTCGGCTACCTGCCGACAGCCTCTTTCTGCGGGCGAATCCGGGGTGATTTTCTCAACATGAGCGCAGTGCTCTGCGGCAGCCGTTTCGGCCGGGGTCTCCTCTGTCCCGGCGGGACGATCTTCGACCTGGACAAAGAACTGCGGAGCGGCCTGCTGAAAAGCCTGGACACCGCCCGCAGCGAGCTGACCACGGCAATCGACCTGCTCTGGAGCACGCCGTCGGTGATGGGGCGGCTGGAGGGGACCGGTGCCGTGCCGCATGAGTTTGCAGCGGAACTGGGGCTGGTGGGACCGGCGGCCAGGGCATCCGGGTTGAAGCGCGATGTGCGGCAGGACTTCCCCTTCGGCATCTTCCGGATGGTGCATATCCCGGTCGTTACCGGCTACCATGGCGATGTCTGCGCCCGAACAGTGATCCGCTGGCAGGAGGCGCAGAAATCGCTGGATTTTGCCACCGAGCAGCTGCGGCAATTTCCGGGTGGCGGCCACCGCGTGGCTGTCCCGGCCATTGGCGCCAACCGGTGCGCCGTGGCTCTGACCGAGGGCTGGCGGGGCGAGATCTGCCATGTGGCCCTGACCGACGCCAACAGCCGTTTCCGGCGCTACAAGATAACCGATCCGTCTTTCCACAACTGGCAGGGGCTGGCCATGGCGCTGCGCGGCCAGCAGATATCGGACTTCCCGCTCTGCAACAAGAGCTTCAACCTCTCGTACTGCGGGTTCGACCTGTAGGAGACCTATCATACATGGCACGAAAACTGGGGAGCACCACAGGGGAAAAGAAGGACGACGCAGCCAAGGCATGGGTACGCCACGACGATAAATCGCACTATGTCATCCAGTCGGTGGTCAATGCCTTCGACCTGCTCGAACTGGCGGCCCATGCCCCGCACGGACTGCCGATCGACACCATCCGGAGGAAACTCGGCCTCAGCAAGGACATGACCGTCCGCCTGGCAGCAACGCTGGAGCGCCGGGGCTACCTGGAAAAGGACCGGCTGACGGAGCACTTCAATCTCTCCCTGCGCACCATGGAACTGAGCCAGACCTTCATCCGCCAGGCAGCCCTGTTCCATCAGGCCCGGCCCCTGATTGCGGAGCTGTGGCAGACCTGCGAAGAGACGGTATATATCGCCATGCTGCGCGACAACCAGTGC
>JACRPV010000002.1:12359-30298 GCA_016223015.1 Geobacter sp.
TACCTGGACCAGCTGGAAACCAGGCTCCCGGTACGGGTCGTCTCCCGCTTCGCCTCGCTGCTCCCGGCCTACTGCTCGGCCGGCGGCAAGGCACAGCTTGCCTATCTCCCCCCGGACAGGCTCCGCGAATATCTGGACGGGCTGGAATTCGTCAGCTACACGCCGGCGACGATCGTCGACCGGAGCCGCCTCGAAGAGCACCTGGCCCGGATTGCCGCCGAAGGGATCGCCATCAACCATGAAGAGCTGGAAACGGGGGTGTGCGGGCTTGCGGCGCCGATACGGAACCACACGGGAAAGGTCATCGCGGCAGTGGTGGTCTCGCTGCCCGCCTTCAGGATGGGAGAGGAACGCCTGAACGGCTCGCTGATCCCCCTGGTGAGGGAGACGGCAGCCCGGATCTCCGCAAAACTCGGTTATTCCTGCGACAAGGAAGAGGAAGGATAGGGATATGTTTCACGCTCTCATCGCCCGGATCAAGCAGGGGCACAGGACGATGCCCTACCCGAAGGCGCCGCTCAGGATGCCGGACCGGCTTCGCGGTTATCCCGACCTGAAACCGGAAGCCCTGTCCGGCGAAAGCGCCGCATGCCCGTTCGGTGCGCTCTCCACCACGGACGGCGGCTGCCTGGACCTGGGGAAATGCCTGTTCTGCGCCGAGTGCCCTGCCGGCCCCGTCTCGTTCACCACCGATTACCGGCTCGCCGTGACAAAGCGGGAGCATCTCCTGGTGCGGCCCGGAGTGGAGCGCCACTTCGCCGCCCCCCTCCCCCCTGACCTGCGGAAGCTGTTCGGCCGCTCCCTCAAGTTCCGCGAGGTGAGCGCGGGCGGCTGCAACGCCTGCGAAGCCGACACCAACGTGCTCTCCACCATCGGCTGGGACCTGGGCCGCTTCGGTATCCAGTTCGTCGCCTCCCCCCGCCATGCCGACGGGCTCTGGGTGACCGGCCCGGTGACCGAGAACATGCGGCTGGCCCTGCTGCAGACCTACGAGGCCATACCTGCGCCGAAGATCGTGGTCGCCTGCGGCGCCTGCGCCATCAACGGCGGGCCGTTCCAGGACGCCGAGGCCGTCCACAACGGCGTCGACGGCTTTTTGCCCGTCGACCTCTACATCCCCGGCTGCCCCCCGCACCCTGCAACGATCCTGGACGGGCTGCTGCGGATACTCGACAAGCTCCGCTAGCCCGTTCCAATGGGAACGGCACCCCAGCGGCGGTTCGCCGACTTCAGACGAAAAGCCGCTTGTTGCTCTCCGCCTTGGCCCGCTCCACAAGGTCCATGATCTCGCGGTGCAGTGCCACGTCAATGGTTTCGAAACAGACGCCGATGCCGGGTGCCACATGGGCCGTGCCCCATTCGCGCCGCCAGCAGACCCTCCCCTTCACTGCCGCACGGTTAGCTACCCCCATGAATTCGATCCAGACGGTCTCCTGCGGCTGAAATCGGCCGGCAGGAGTCGCAAGGAAACAACCCCCTTCCGAAACGTTCATGGTGAAGGCCTTTTCGGCATCCATACCGAATGCCGGCGCGGGTGAAAGCAGGGCGTTCAGGTTCAGGGGGACCCGGTTGTGGGGATAGACGATCCTGGGGACCGTGGCGGTACAGAGGGAGACGAACTGGGCCAGCGTAGCGGCCGAGCCGTCTCCTCCCGCAGCCATGAGAAGCTTGATGGCGCCGCTCTTCGGGCTCAGGTTCAGGATGGCATTGGGGATGACCGCGAGAGAATCCGAGATCTGCAGTTTTTCCAGGTAGGTGGCCCTGACGTTCAGCGGCAGGTCAATCAGGATGCCGTGGTACGCCGCCTTTCCCGTCAGGCCGGGGATCAGGCGCAGGGCATCCACGACCACGCAGTCGGCATATTCTTCGAAGGCTTCGAGGTACGCAGCTTGCCGTTTCGGGTCCTTGACGGCGAGGATAATACAAAGTTTCATGATCACTTCCGGGATGGGTGGTTTCAGGGCATGTTGCCGTACCAAAGCTTAACTGCCTTGCATGCCGAATGCAAGCAACCACGGCCCGAATGGGCAACTCTGCCCTGCCACCCCCTCTGACCCGTTCTCTATCAGCAGGGGTGCACGGTTGCGCTTCCCACCACCCGCGGTGTTACATACCTCTTTCTCATAGGGATTCACCCCCTCCCGGATCGACGTTTCCACTGGCTACCCGTTCTTTACCAGATAATGGTGACCGAACCGCTGGAACCGGCTTGGCCATAAGCACCGCCGGCCCCGCCACCGCCAGCGGTCGTTACTGCCGGATAGTTGGTGCCGCCACCGGCGCCACCAGTCCCGCCGTAATAAAAGCCGCAGCTCGATTCGTAGCAGTAGTCATAATCATCGTAATCTGAGGACCTGCCGCCGGCCCCGCCTGCAGCCTCGGCCAGCAGGGTGGCTGACAGGGTTATTGCGCTGGACCCGCCTCCGCCCGACCCGCCGTACGACCATGCCTCGCCATTCGCCTCGCCATAGGTGCCTGTCCCGCCGGTATGATAGCCCGAACCGCCAATGCCCGGCGTCGTATCGGAATTGCTGGCCGGAGCGCCGCCGCCGGCAATATGGATAGTCAGCTGCGAACCGGGAGTAACGGCGATCGGTGTCGAAACGTAGTCGCCGCCTGCACCCGCCTCCTGGTTATAGACATTGTCCTCCAGACCGCCTGCCCCACCCCCGCCATAGACCTTGGCCGTAATCGTCGTTACGCCCGCCGGCACGACAAAGGCATAGGAACCGGGCGTGCTCCAGGTCTGGCTGGTTGTAGCGGCGATACTGAAGCTGTCGGTTGCGGAGTTCGCGGATACGGCCGTGGCATGGACGCTGTCCCGCGCCCTCACCCGCCAGTACCAGGTGCCGACCGGCAGGCTCTGGCTCCAGGAGGTCCCTGATTGCCAGGCCGACTGGTAGGCTATCGCGCCGAAGCCGGAACTGCTGCTCACCTCAACCAGGTATTGCACCGCATCGCCATCCGGCGCCGTGACGCCGCTCCAGCCAAAGGTGATGCCTGCCGTGGCACCGGTCCCGATCACGTAGCCGGTGGATTGTCCCGTCAGCACCGGCGCGGGCGGGGGTGTTACCGACCCGCTGTTGCAGAACCCCATCAGGAAGAGGTAATCCCCGGAAACGGCCTCCACTCCGGCAACACTTTTCGAGCGGACCCGGTAGTGATACTGGGTCTGGCTGGCAAGACCCGGCAAATGTACGCTGTGGTTGGTAACCAGCTGGTCGCTGCCGACAGTCGAACCGTAACTCGCCGTGAGACCATAATCCACGTAGGAACTGGAGTTGAGGTTCGTCGTCCAGCTGATGGTCGCCTCGGCGCTGCTGCAGAGGTCGGTGTAATTCATCTGGGAGTGCGACAGGATCTCTGCTGCCGACAAGGGCCGGTCGTACATCACCACTTCATCGGCCAGACCGGAGTAATACCCGTAATCACCGGCCCCTATGGCCTGGGGAGCATACACGTGCGACCGCAGCGACTGGAGTCCGGACCTCGCCAGCGAGCCATTGATGTAGATGCTCGGCTGCCTGCCCGCATAGACCACTGCCAGGTGCGTCCACTGGGTAGAACTGATCGCCCCGCTGAAGACTGCCAGAGGAGCCAGATAATTATCGCCATGCTCGTAAACGGAAACCCCGTTGGTTCCGACCGATATCCCGGCGCCTCCATTTGTCGGCCCCCTCTGGTCGGGCTTGAACAGGTATTTTTGCCCATATGTGCCGGCCACTCCGGCATTGGCTTCCGCGTCGACCTGATGGGTAGCGGTCGGTTTGACCCAGGCTTCTATGGTGAAACTGTCCATGGGAGGAATGCCGGATGTATAATTCACCGCGACAAATGAGTTGTTGAAGCTGGCGGCCCGGCCGCTCATGCCGCCGGCGACCGTGGTTGCGCCATTATATGCGGTGCCGTTGTTCCCCACTCCCGAGCTGTCCGCCACCTCGTTGGCAGTCCCATTCCAGGCGGCTTCGTCCATGTGCATGAACAGCCGCAGACCGCCTGAGGCCGAAGTCGGTCCGGATGTGATCGCCGGGGTCGTATCGATCCAGGGGGTCACCGTATTCCAGACCTGGTTGGTGCCGTCAGCGCCATACCCGTTTGCCGCGGCACTCTCATGACACGCCACCCCCACATCCCCCGGAGGTGCGAGACCGGGCAGACCGTCGCCGAAATCCTCGTACCCGCCACCGCCATAGCTGCCGGGAACCCGCCCGCTCCCGCTGCCGCCATCGCCCGAACTCGATCCCGATACGACCGGGGCGGTATTGTACCCCGTGCGCCCCTTATGCGTGCTGTCGAGGCAGTTCGTCACCATCAGCCTGGGGAGGAAGGAACTGGTATGGGCCGAGTGGCACTTGGAACAGGAATAGTTGTGCTGCACCGTGCTGTCCGAAGTCTTCCACCCCTTGACCGCCTCATGAACCCTGTTCTTGCTCAGCCAGGGGTTGGGGCTGGCCGGCGTTGCCGTTGCGGTCAGGCTGCTCTTCGGATGGCAGCCGAGACAGAGGCCGGATGACTGCTCCACGGTCTGGGTCATGCCGGTCACGGTTCCCCGAATGCCGGAGCCAAAGGTATTCTGGTCGATATGATACTGCACCCCTTCGCCGTAGCCGGCGAAATTGGTCAGCCAGGCATTCGAACCCGGAGGCGCATCCTCCTTGTAGGGAGAGGTGACCCAGGTCCCCTTGAGCAGGGGGACCGCATACTGCTGGTTGCTCCCGAGCGTCGGGCTGACGCCGTGCGGGTCATGACAGGGCGTGCAGAGGCCGTCGATGGAACCCATGGGGCTGGTGGACAGTGACAGGGATGCACCGAAATGCCCCCCTTTCGTATGATTGGTCTTTTTGAACGGGAATCTCCGCTCCGCACCGCTGGTGCTGTACCCCATGAACGGCGAATCCCAGTAACCGAGAACCGGTTGCTGCGCCCCGAACGTGGCGGAATATCCCCAGGGGGTCGTTGCGGCAGTCTGTTTTTGATGGCAATCGAGGCAGAGGCTGGCGCCGGGGTTGCGCAGGTCCTTGGTCAGCGCACTTCCACCGGTATAGGGCCGGTAGGAAACCGCATAGCCCCCCTGGCCCGCAACCGTGTTCTTCAGGATACCGCCGTTTGCCGTGGCACTCGCGTAGCGGGTGGTGGTGCCATTGACCGACGAGCCATGGGAGTTGTGGCAGTCGTAGCAAAGGACATTCACCCCGCTGCTGGTATCGGCAATGGCACCGTCGACGCCGGTTGCGCTGTTCCAGCCCCGTTTGTTGCCGGCCGCATTGCCGTGGGCCGAGTACGCCTTGCGGATGCGCTTCTGGGCGGCATTGCTGACCGTGGAATACTTGCCCCAGGTCGTCGTGGCAGTCTGTCCATAGCGTGCGGCAACACTGGTAGCGTCCCAGGCGTACTGGCGCGGGGTCTTGCCGTCGCCAAACGGCATTGTGGCGTTGTTCTGGTCGCTGTGGCAGCCGAGGCAGTGGCTGTTCAGCTTCTGCATCTCGGTCCGGCTGCCGTTGCCCGTGTACTGGATTGCGGTTGCCCCGGCACTGTACGCAACCGGCCTGGCCCCTGCCCCGTAGATGACCAGCTCCACCGGAGCGCCGGGCGTCCCGGCGTGATGATAGGTCCTGTTGATGCTCCCGTCGCTGTTCGCCTCCCAGTGACACTGGTAGCAGTGCGCATTGGTGACCGTCCCCTGGATATGGTGGGAGTTGGCCCCGAATTGCGGCGCAATTGCCGCCCGGTTCCCCTGGACCACGGAATGGCAGTCGAGGCAGGCTGATCCGCTTCCCCATGCTGCCGACGTATTCCCATGGCAGGTTATGGTGCTGCAGACACCGTTGCGCGCAGAAGCAGCGGTCTGACTCGGAAGATAGTCGGGATAGCCGATGTTCCCCGGCTTGGAGTAGGTAAACCCCTTGAGGACCAGCCCCCTCCTCCCGGCGCTCGTGGCATGGGCAAAGGGAGCTGACTCACCGGCATGGTCGGCATGGCACCTGCCGCAGGAGGAGGTACCGGGGCCATAGAACGAAGCGTGGATGGCATGGCTGCCGTCCGCGGGCGGCGCGGCATGACACTGAGCGCAGTCGCTCGCGGAACTGAACGGCTGCGATCCCCATGGGGGGGTTATCGTCTCGAAATGGCAGTTTATATTCGTACAGGTCCCCAACGTCGGGGTGGGCGTCTGGGGGAACGCTGCGGTGGAGTTGTTGTATCGACCGATGGCCGGAGAGGCATTGATGTTGGGGTTGACCTGGATCAGGCCGTCGCGGTGAGCGTTGGTATAGCTTGCGCTGCCGGGGTGGCAGACCTCGCAGGAGGCCGGATTACCCGGTGCGGCGATATGACGGCGGTGATTGCCCGGAAAACCGCCCGATGTAATGTTGCGATACGAGGCGTCAACGGGTCTGTAATCAGCCGGACTCCTGGAGCCATGGCAATCGAAGCACTGAAACTGGGCAAAACCGGCATCCGGATTTGCCCACATAAGGAAGATCGAACCGATGACAATCGATATTCTCCCTGAAAATCCCGGCATTCGCACCTCTGCCCCCCGATGCACCCCGTAGTGCTCAAATTCTTGTGCAGGTTTTTAAACTGTCAAACCCTATGGACAGGCAATCATTCGATATATCGTTCCATTAAAATTCATTAGAGCAATAAACATGCCTTCCCCTCACAGAAGATAACCAACGGGAATTACATCTCCTTAACCGGCAAACCTCATGTCGCCGCGTCGAATATTGAACATTTCCTGTTAAATAACAGCACCATGCACGTCATGACATGACAATTCCGTAACCTTTCACTAATGAAACGACCCGCCCATCCGTACTGCCCGCCACCGGCTCCCCTCAGGAACAGCAGCAGTAACTCCGGCCGACCGGCGACTAGATGGTTTTCTTCATTAACTGCTTTTCCTTATCGGGCAGGTCAAGATAAAATTGAGAGTATTGCAGGATATTTTGTCGATTAATCCGTGAGATACGAGTCTGCGAGGATCTCGTGCCTGAATATCTGAATGATTCAGGCGGGGTAGATAAGTAGGCCCGGCCGGATCTCCTGTGGCAAAATCGGCTCATCGGTTCTAACTTATTGATATTTTTAGTTTACATATCATTAAAATATTGTATATTTTCGAGGGGTATGCTCAACCGGTATCCGAATTGGAGGGAATCATGGCCGAGAAAGACCATTTCAAGACCTGTCCCGGCTGTTTCGTTTCCTGGGACTCGATGGAGGCGTTTCTGTCCGATCCTCACCTGGAACTGAACGGCTACAAGGCGGATTTCAAGGAGTTGGAGTATGGAATGTTTTTCTTCACCCATGGGACACAGCCGTGCTACTCCACCATGACCCTGATGGTCAACGACTTCCGAAGCCTTTACACCGGAAAGACCTATACGGAGAACAAGGCATTATCCGCAGAATGTCCCCGCTACTGTGTCGACGAAAAGCAGCTGGCCCGATGCGATGCGCTCTGCGAATGCGCCTTTGTTCGCGAAATAATACAGGTCATCCTGGAGCGGCAAAACGCCGCGAAAGGGCTTACTGCCTGACCTCGCCGGATTGCCGCACCACGTTGGGAAGCGCAGGTTACAGGGATTAGCTCTCACCTTCCGACAAAATCAATGATAATTATTTTACCAGGAGGCTTGATGATGAAACTGATGCGATGTTTACTGGTGGTTCTGTGTTTATCTTTTTTAAGCCTGTTTATTGTATCCTGTGTCAAACCACCCATCTGTAGGACTTACCCTGGCTCAGTATTGCAGAAAAGCAATACGGCATATCTGATCGAATCACTGTATGGAAATTATGTCGAAAGCATTGATGGGATTACCAAGACTACAATAATAGACAACAATGGGAATTGGTGCGGAATATTTGAAATCCCTGTTGGCAAACACTCAATCAGAGCTTCCTATTGGCAACAAACGAGAGGGGCAGGAGGATGGAACAGCTTCTCTGCTGGAGGTAAAGAAGGTCTTCCGCTCACATTTGTCGCCGAGCCGAGACATATTTACCGGGTTGCGAATGCGCCTACTTGCCCGGAGGGGAGCTGGTGCCCCTTTGTTAAGGATATTACCGACAAGGTAGATGTCCCAGGCAATTACGAATACATCTATCAAAAGGCACAGGAACAATAGGTTACCCGTTCAGGGACGCTAGAGACGTTACCCCGACACCACTTCCGGATTCCCTCATCCTGAGACCGGCACTGCGCCGGAACGCCAGACAGGCACGACAACCGCAATACGCAAAAAGCCCCGGCTCTGTTAGAGAACCGGGGCTTTTGCGTACCGACGGCCCGACATCGCAACGGGAGCTAGCCGCAGGCTACGCCAGGATCCCCCTCGTCTTGAAGATCTTGGTCAACGCCTTGGTCCGCTTGCCGCCGTAGAGGTTCTTTTCGGCCATGATGATCGCCTCGGCGCCGTCCTTGAAATCGGCGTACTGGCTGAGATAGAAGTGGCTCTCCAGGATCACGGTGTCCGACTTCTTGGCGCCGAGCAGCTTTCGCGGCCAGCTTCACCTTCCGTGCAGCTGTCTT
Source organism: Geobacter sp. (assembly GCA_016223015.1). Lineage (GTDB taxonomy): Bacteria > Desulfobacterota > Desulfuromonadia > Geobacterales > DSM-12255 > Geoanaerobacter. Next base: position 20,899 of record JACRPV010000002.1, read on the forward strand.
GTAGCGGTAGTAAGAGGTGCCGGCCAGGTAGTCGCCGAACCCCTCCCCCATGGCCCGCCCTTCGGTCTTCTGGCCGTAGCCGGGGATGATGGCGTCCTGGATGGCATGGCCGTATTCGTGGATGATCACCTCGGCATCCTCGGCATCGTCCACGCCGCCGTCGCCGAAGGTGATATCATGCCGCCCCGGCGAAGGATCGTAGTAGGAGTTGTCCTCCCGCGTGCCATGCACATTGACCCGGATCTGCCGGTTGAGGATTCCCTTGGCATCTTTGAACCCCAGCGACTGGATGTAGCGCTGCACCGAGTCGATGTGGTAGTAGGCCATCACCTCCTCGAACCGCTCGTCGGCCCGGCTGTAGACGAACTCGAAGGTTTCCGAGCTGGCGCAGTTGCGGGTCTTGGTGGTGTCCACATACGGTCCCTTGAGGTTCCCCCCCGGCTCCAGGTCCTTGAGCTGCACGGTGCGGTAGGCCGGCACGAAGACGGTCTGGTCCCCATCCTTCTGGTCGAGCAGGTCGTCGCGGTTCAGCGCCACCACCGGGTTGGGGATGAAGACCCGCCCCTTGCCCAACGCCTTGCGCAGCACGTTCCGCTCGTCGATGACATGGCCGTTTGCCTGATCGATGAAGAGTATCCAGGAGCCGGCCGGCTGCTGGGTGCCGAACTTCACCTTCCAGACCGGCCGGAAGCTCCCCTTCATGGTGTAGATCATCCGCTCCTTGACGATCTCGGTGGCAAGGGTCCCATACTCCTTGATCTTTGCCGCGATGACCAGGTCGATCTCTCCCTCGGCCAGGGCCGCCTTGGCCCGCTTCCCCACCCTCTTTTCCAGGCTGACAGCGGGCACGGTGTCGTTCATCACCATGAAGATCCGGTTCTCGTTGTTGAGATGGATTGCCACCCAGGCACCGTGGATCGGGGTATCGTCATAGTGCTGCTGAAAGAGGACCGCCTTCCCCCCCAGGCTCTCGGTCACCTGCTCGAACCGGAGGTCCTCCATGGGGGCGGTGATCTTCAGCACCTGCAGGTTCTCCCGCAGAAACGCCTCGGCGATCTCCTGCGGCTTCCCTTTGCGCGGCGCGGTCTCGAAACCGTACACCTTCTTCGGGACGTAGTTGTCCCGATCCCAGCGGACCTTGCAGTTTTTCAGATCGAGCATGTGACGTCTCCTTTCAGCCTTTCGAAAACGATTAACCGCAGATGCACGCAGATGTTCCCGCTAAACGCCTTGACGTAACTCTCGATCCGGGCGCCGTAGACCGGGGCCTGGCCGGGGCCGTTGTAGAGCGAGGCAAACTTGACGTAATCCTCATGCTGCAGCGCCTCGATCATGGTCGAGGTGCTGCCGTGGCCCCGGAGGAAGTCGAACAGCCCGAGGATCTGGTAGCGGATGTCGCCGGAGAACCGGTCGAACATCTCCTTTGCCGAATCGTAGCCGAGCCGGGCGCAGTTGAACCCCATGACCTGCGGCCCCCCCATGCTGATGGCGTTCAGGGCCGCGTTCTCGTTGAGCGAGCGGGCATAGTCGAGAACCCGCCACTCGCCGTCCTGGCTGCCGTGGAAATCGACCCAGGCGCCGGCCGCATCCTGGCGGAACTGGTGCCCCAGCCATTTCTTCTGGGGGTTGTAGCGGAAATGGGCGTTGAAGGTATCCGGGTTCTTCTTTCCCCAGAGGTTCCAGAAGATATGGTTCTCGAAGCGGATGATCATCCGGTTGTTGGCGTCGAACCCGGCGCCGCCCGACTCGACGCAGAGCACTGCCACGCCGCAGGCGGGCGCCACCTCGATGATGCCGCAGAGGATCTCCAGAAGCCCCCCCTGGCGGTTCCAGATGCCGGCCGTCATCTTCTGGGCCGCGGTATGTTTGGAGAGGACCGTGATCGCCTTCTCGGCAGGAGGCGCCAGTTGGGCCGTGCGGAGCAGCTCCATCTCCCAGAGATAATCGGCCACCGGTGTCGCATCGACCACGGTGATGTAGTCGGCCGAGACATACCCACTCACCGCACCGGCCTTGATCCGGTACCATCCCCCCACGGTCTCCAGCAGCTCGACCTTCGCACCCCTGGCAAGCGACGCCACCGGCGGCTGCTCCGTAGACGGTCCAGGCCGCACATTGAGACTTTTGGCCGTTACCAGCCCTGTCTTGTTTGCCATGACTTCTCCCCTATTCCAATGTATTCATGCAGATTTCAGATTTAATCGACGTGGCGATCAGCACGACATCCCCAGCTTGACCGGGCAGCTGCGACAGGCTTCCGGCGGCGAGGGGCTGTTGACCACCTCCCGGAAGGCGCGATAGACATCGCTGTTCCAGACCGCCTCCAACCCGGACTGCCGAACGTTGCCGGTTACCGCGCCGGTACGACAGCACAGGGTGGCAGTCCCATCGGTGCCGATCATAACACTCCGCCAGGGCTCATAACAGGGCTGCAGCGGCACGGGAGCGTCCGGCCCGGCAATCGCAATGCCGCTGCCGTAACGCTCCATGGCCAGGTAATCGTTGGCGGCATAGGGGAGAAAGCTCCCAATACCGATCTGACGCGTCGTAGCCCGTTGCCGGGCCTCGGCGAACCGCTCCCGTACCGTTTCCCCTCTGCCGGCGGCAGAAATAGCGGGACAGCGTACGTTGAGATGCATCAGGTCCATGAACTGGACGTGATCGGCGCCCACATCCGCCGCAAAGTCCACGAAATCGGCCATTTCGTGCACATTGTCATCGATGACTACGCAAGAAACAGTAAAACGGGAGCGGGTTTTCTCCCGGAACTCACCACGCAGGCGGCCGAAACTACGCAGGTTGTCGGCCACCCGGTCGAACAGGTCCCGACCGCTGACCAGCTCGTAAATACTCCTGCTGGCCGCATTGACGGAAACATTGACGGAGGTATTGCCATAGTCGAGCAGCCGGCGCTGCCATGTTTCGTCGAACAGGGTGCCGTTGGTGGAGAGGTTGATCTCGATCCCCGGATACCGTTCGGTGACATACGCAAAGATCGCCTCATAGTGGGGATTGAAAAACGGCTCCCCCCACCCCCAGAGCTGGACCGTCGACACCAGGTCCAGCCCCTCGGCAAGCGGCATGAATTCTTCGAGAGTCAGATCGCGGTAAAACCCTTCGGTTCCCGCTCCCCGCTCGGTACAGAAAACGCAGCGGAGATTGCAGCAGGTACCGGTGGAAAGCTGTACCAAGGGCGGCATCGAAACCAGTCGCTCCTTCATAAAGATCGTTTCCAGACGGTTCAGCTCGCAGTTCATCGCCCGGTAGCGGGCAGCCCGGTCGGCAGCAGGAATCATTTCTTGGTTTTCCTGACTGCAGTCTTGGCAGTGGCAGTGGTCTTCTTCGTAGAACGCCGCTCACCGGCGTCACGACACGGGTCTCGCTCACCACGTTTGAGAGTATCGGCGTCGTCGTCACCGCCGGGGTGATCGCCTTCACTTCGGTGACTGGCGTGGCCACCGCAGAAATTGCCTTCACCTCGGTGACTGGCGTAGTCACCGCAGTAATTGCCTTCACCTCGGTGATCGGCGTAGTCACCGCAGTAATTGCCTTCACCTCGGTGATCGGCGTAGTCACCGCAGTAATCGCCTTCACCTCGGTGATCGGCGTTATCTCGGTAATCGGCTTCACTTCGGTAATCAGCTTCACTTCGGTGATCGGCGTTATCTCGGTGATCGGCTTCACTTCGGTGATCGGCGTTATCTCGGTGATCGGCTTCACTTCGGTGATCGGCGTTATCTCGGTAATCGGCTTCACTTCGGTGATCGGCGTAACCAGTTTTACCTCGGTAGTCGGGCGTATCTCGGTAATGGGGGTGACTTCCGTAATGGGGGTGATCAGGCGTGGCGGGATCAGCACCGGCGCCTTGTAGACCGAGAAAGTCACCTCAGCGGGACTGCTGACCGTTCCGGCCGGGGTGGTGACCGTAAATCCGTATGAACCGGCAACGGCGTCGGTCGCAATGGTGAGAACGACCGGCAGGCTGGTTGCCGTACCACCGACACCGATGGCCGCACCGATCGTGCTGCTGGTAAACTTCACCGTCGTGGCGCCGCTCAGGTTGGTGCCGCTGATCACCGCCTCCACCTTGCTCCCAGGCGTCGCGGATACGGGGAGGATGCCGCTGATGGTCGGCAGCACGACCTCCTGCCGCACCTCGATGACGACCTGGTCAGGGGCGCTCCTCAGGCCGGCGCTGTCCTCGACCACCAATTCGAGGACATGCCTCCCCACGGGGAGCGTCACCTGAATCCGCGGATCTGTGGTTTCGATGGGAAATCTGGTCAATGCCATGGCATAAACTCCTTTCTCTTACGCTGTATTGGGTAAACCGTATCTGAAATGCGTACGTGCGGCTCTGCCTACCTCTTGTCCCACCTGTAGCTGACGATCCGCCCGCCTGCCGCGGCCCGGGAACCCGAGCCGTCCAGGGACACCGTTGCCTCGCCGCTATTGGTGGTGAGGGTCAGGTCGCTGCCGGCACTGGCCAAAGGCGCTGCGGCACTGCTTTGCAGGGTCCAGCGGTAGCGGCTGATGGTCCGGCCGCCAAAGGCCCGCGAGCCCGAGGCGTCGAGGCTTGCCAACCCCTCCGTTCCCGCCGTCGTGACCACCAGCGGCGGTCCTGCCTCGGCCTCGGGGAGCTGGATGACGATCTCCGAAAGCTCCCTGGCTGCCTCGGCAACCACGTCCTGGCTGGTCAGGATCGTCTCCGGATCGCCCACGCCGATATCGCCGAGCAGGCGGTCGACCGCATCAGCGTAGTCCTGGTAGGCCTTCATCCTGACCAGTTCGGGATAGGCGACGCCGATCTCCTGACCGGCATCCCTCTCGCAGTCTGCCAGCGCTGCCAACAGGCCCGCCAGGTGTTCCGTGCGCAGGTAGCCGATCCGGGCCATCATCTCGATGCTCAGGGCGCCATGGCGCACATCCTCCACCGACGGCGAGGGAAAGCGTCCGGCCAGGGCGGCGAAATCCTTGCGCGTTCGCCCCATGAGCTGGGTCAGCCGCTCCTTCCGCGCCACCGAGAGCCATGCATCCTGGTCAACTACGCAACGGGCACCGGCAACCGGCACGTAGCGGAGATCGATCTCGTTCCCCACCGGTAACGCCGGATCTGCCGCATCGCTGACGGCAACGGCACCCGGATGGAGATAGATGCGGGCGAGCTCGATGGAGGAGAGGTTGTCCGGCTGCTGCTCGGAGATCCCCAGCACAGGCTCCTCGACTACCCGCTTGTTGCCGCTGTACTCGGGAACCGCCGTGTTCTGGGTCGGCTCGTCCTCATGTTCCCCATAGCTGAGGACCACGTAGAAGGTCTTCGGCAGCGACGTCGATCCCGGCTGGATGGTCAGGGTCCGCGGCTGCGACAGATTGATCTCGTTGCCGTTGCCGTCGATGGCCGCACCGGGACGCACCTGCAGGGTGAGCCCGCCAATGGAGTGTACCCGCAGATCCTGCTGATCCGGCAGGTCGCCTCCCACCCCCTGCAGCACCCCGGGGGTATGAAGCCCCCGGTTATGCAGCCGCAGCTTTTCCCGGTGGTAGTTCTGCTCCCCCTGCCAGTCCTCGGCAGTAGTGAAAAACCCCTTGAAATAATGCATTCTCCTGAATTCATTGAATTCGGTCATGGCAGCTCCTTTCCGCACATCATCCGATAACGGTATCTAACTCTATGGTGGAACGAATCTCTATCTGCAGGGGGTTCAGCCGCACCCCTGACTTTTCCGGGATCAGCCGGAGGTAGTAGAGGGTATGGGCCGGCTTCTCCAGGTCGACGATCGCCTTGATCTTTTCCACCCTGACCGTCTTGAGCAGCTGTGCCGGCACGGTCACATCGACGATGAACCGGTACGGGACCTCCCCCTCTTCCTCCACCAGCACCGTGTCGCCGTTATAGCGCGCGGTCTCTTCCCCTGTGCCCCCCACCGGCATGCCGGCGAACAGGTAGCTCGTGTCGGCAAGCCCGTCCCTACGGGTCACCACGGCGGGCTGATGGACGCGCTGGGTCACGCTGTAGTCGTCGGGCGGTATGTAGAGCACGGCCACCCGGCCGGCAGCCAGGTCCACGTCCACCCGCTCCACCCGGTCGGCCCGGTAGTAGTATTCGCTGCCGCCGGCACCGGTCTCGGTCACCACGTAATAGTCGTGCCAGGCCAAGGCCTGCCGCTCTGCGCTGAAGCTGGCAAAGGCGATCTCTGGGTCGAAGCCGCCGATCATGGAGGCCACGCCGATCTGCATCCCGGCGGGCCAGACGCACTCCCTGATTTCCGGCACATAGCCGGTGTAGATCCGCAGATACTCCTTCAGCCCCTCGATGGTGCCGCGCCGGCGATAGAGCTCCACGGCCCGGCGGATGTTCTCCCGCCGCTTCTGCTCGTCCCACTCCTCGTCAAGCTCAAGGGCCAGCCACCCGGCCAGCCAGGTGAGGAACTCCGCGTCGGTCTCATATCTTGGTTCCTGCCGGCTCTCCGGGACGACGTAACGGTCCAGTTCCGCCAGGATCCGCTCGAACTCGCCGAACACCTGCGCAAAGGGGCGCAGGAACCCGGCCAGCCAGGGGTCTTCCCGGTAGATGGCCGGCAGATGGTCGAGAAGACGGTTGAGCATGACGTCTGACATAAGGTTCCCTCTTACCTCGGTTTCCGGATGGACATTACCTTGCTGCTGTCACGGCTATTTCACTCGCGCCATGGTCGAAGAAGACCAGGCTCTCGTCGCCGACGGCGACCATCTTACCGCTCTCCACCCAGAGGCTCTCCTGTCGACGGCGCAGGGTGAGCGATTCGACGTGATCGACCCCCTCGACCCCCTCCAGCACGGCATAGACCTCGGACTCGTAGCCCGGCCGGCCAAAGGCCCACCCCTGGTTTTCCACGCCATCGGCCGGGGCGACCGGGGCGAAAAAGTCCTGCAGCGCCTCGTAGAGCCGTCTCCGGACCCCTTGCGCCTGCATGGCTGGATTGCAGACCACTGCCGCGGCAAGCGAGACATCGGTGTAGAGCGGCCCTACCACATGATGGCGGCAGGTGACGAGCCGCCGCTCGTCTAGGAAGCGATAGACCTCCTCCACAAGCGCCGGCGTGGGAAATGGCCGGTCATCACCCCCGGTCGGGACGACGATGACGCTGACATGGCCGATCCGCTCCTCGTCCGGTGCATCGGCATCGAGCGCCCGGTCGGCCAGACAGCGGACCCGGGCGATCCGGGGGAAGCGTTCCAGCACCAACGCCTCGAAATCCCCGGCGGTGACGGCCCGCCACGGCCCCTGCAATGCCTTGATGGCAGCGGCACGGGCATCGTCCAAAGACCCTTCCGTGCCGATGCCGAGCAGTTCCAGGAACCGCCGCTGGCTCGCGTCGGGAATCCGGTCGGTCCGGTAGATGAGACCCTCGGCAACCCAGCAGAAGAGCTCGATGAGCGTGATGCCCGGATCGGAGGCGTTGTGGTCGGTCCACTCGGGGCAGTACCGGGGTATCAGCGCCCGCAGCTCCTCGACAAGATCGTCGAAGGTGCGGTTATCCAGTTCCAGACGGGGTATGGTCATCGTTCAACTCCCAACCGTGGCGGCCCGGACCGGGAACAGCCGGTGGCAATCGGCGCCATTGGCGGCTTCATAAGGATCGCTCTCACAGGACCATCTCGATGTCGTGGCTGCCGGCATATGCCAGGTGCCCTTCGGGTATGACGACCCGGTCGCTGCGCCGTTCCACTGCGGTTACTGCCATGAACTCGAACTCCGGATACCGTTCCCCTCCGGAGACGATGCAGAGCGTATCGCTCCCCGGCGTGATGGTCATGAGCCGGGCCGTGACCGTCTCTCCTTCGCCGCCGATCCACTCCAGAAGCGGGATGCGGACCCGTTCGTCGCCGGAGAGGATGGCCAGCGACTCAGCCGGCGGCAGGCTCTCGGTCAGGGATGGTGAGAGGACGAGGGTCACGCTTTCGATCGTTGCCGAGCGCGCGGCTATGGCCAGCTCGTCGAGGAGGGTCCGGTTCGTGCTGTCCACGATCCTGACCCGCTCTCCCACCGAGAAGCCGTAGAGCGCCACCTGTAGCGGCTGCACAGGCGTCGGCACCAGAGGCACGACGGTGCGGACCGGCTCGATCGGGTCGCTCAGGATCAGCCGCAGGCGGTCGTCGAAGGTCCCGACCCTGCTCCCGGCGCGCGCCGCATGGCTGATCCGCTGCCGGGGGAGGAGTTCCACCCGGAACTGCTGCAGCGAGCCGTCCAGGGTCAGGTCGGCCACATGGTCCACACCTGGGACCGCCTCGATCTCGGCAAAGACCTCGGAGATGTAAACGTCGCGCCCCAGCTCCCACCCCTGCCGCAGCGGTCCGCCGGTCAGGGGATGGAAATAGGCGTCCAGCCGCTCATCCACCAGCAGCTTCACCTCATCCCCTTTTTCCGCATGGACCGGAACGATCTTGACCGTTGCCGTCACCTCGATGTAGGCCGGCCCCTTGACCACGATCTGCTCTTCGCAGCGCAGGTTGACCAGGGCGCGGGCCTCCAGGTATTCCCGGACCAGGCGGAGCAGGGCAGGCCGGGGGAAGGGTCTGCTCTCGCTCCCCTTGGGAATGATCACCACCGTGACCCACCCCTCGTGGATCTTGGCGTCGCGGTCGCGGGTCGGCAGGCACCAGGCCGCTGCCACCTCGCCGCTGGCGTCGCGGGCCAGCCAGGCAAAGTCTTCCAGGGTGATCGCCTTGCCGCGATGCTTGATGGTCTTGGGGCCGCGCTCCCTGACCTGCTCCACGGTCTCGGCATCCCCGCCCCCCACGGCAGCTTCCGCATTGGCGACCCGCTTCACCGCGGCCAGATCGCCGCCGGGGTTGCGCAGCACCGTTACCGCACCGCTCTCCACGTTTCCCGCAGCGCCTTGATGGGAGCGGTACCGGACCGCCTTGATATTGTCCCTGGCAAGCGACGGTATCCTGCCGCGCGTGCCGTCGCCGAAGAGGACCAGGCCGCTCTTGGCATCGAGCACGAAATGGCGGCCGGACGGGCCTGAGGCGAAGAAATGATCCACCCGCCGCCAGCGCACCCAGATCCCCCGGCTGTCTTCGCTGACCAGGGGATAGAGTGCCGTGTCGTCGTCCTCGCTGTCCGCGGCGATCTCCCGGCGGAGTGCTTCGAGCTCTTCTGCCGGCGGCTGGTCGGTCTCCCGCACGTAGATCCTGAGATCCGCCATGACCGGCGCGCTCAAAAGGGTGAAGCTCTGTCCGGCCTTGCCGGTGCCCGAGCCAAGCACCTCTTCGGTGGTGCTCATGGCGTTCTGGGCCGGCACCGTATTGCACCTGACCCCCGCCAGGTACGGGGTAGCCGGCTGCTCCACGGTTTCGGGGAGCTGCCTGCGCCAGATATAGGAACGGATCGTCCCCCCTGCGGCATTGCTGGAGG
>JACRPV010000003.1 GCA_016223015.1 Geobacter sp.
CTGCGACAACTGTCACGGCACGCCGCCGCCTACTGCAAGCCACAACGGCATTGCCCAGGGCAACTTAAGCGCGTGCGCGAATTGTCATGAGCATTGGAACGGCAGCAGCTTTACGGATGTCAGCCTGCATATTAACGGCAACGTCGAGGGCGGCGACTGCGTGGTATGCCATAAGGTCGTTCAGGCTTCAACTCGCCGCGATGTAATCGACAATGATTTTGTTAAGGCATCCCGGCATATAAAGGTCTCAAATATTGATCCTGTCACTTGCGAGGCGTGTCATGGGAGTCTCCTGGACAGCGGTCATCCGGGCACAGCGCCTTCAGACCCCGGGTTTGAGCTTCAGGATCCCGACACAGGCGCATACATCACAAACAACGGGACCTCAGACGCAGCGCTTACAGCCTTCTGCGTTAATTGCCATGACACAAACGGAGCTGTAAGAAGCGGTGGCGGAGGGCTTACGCCGTTTGCATCATCCGGCGACAACACCAATCCGCCTGATGTGAAGACGGCCTGGAACAAGGCATACGGACACAGGGACAAAGGCAGCGGAGGCGCAGGGTGTATGGATTGTCACGGCAATTCAGGCGCAGCAGGGACTACTCTCGATCCTGAGATGAATGCGCACGGTTCAAATACGGCGCCGCTTCTGAGCAAGGCGACCATGTTCGAGCTTTGCGCAAAGTGCCACGGCAGCGCCGCAACTACAAACTGGGGCAAGAACATAACCCTTGAGTTCAATCCCGCGAATAAGTCCTTCCATCCGGTGAAGGCTGCATTGAATTCAACCGGCTCCGGCTCCAGCCTGTTATCGTCAGCGCAGCTTTCAGGAGGCTGGACGCCCGGCAGGACAATGACATGCAAGGACTGCCATGACACGGACAGCGCGACAGGCGCGAAGGGTCCGCATGGCTCTGCCGTAAAGTGGATGCTCGCAGGTAATAACAAAGCATGGCCTTATACTTCCGTGTCCAATAACGGCACGTCCTCAGGGACGTTCAGGACATTAAACAGCAGGACAACCGGCCAGGGCACAACCAACGGGCTGTTCTGTCTGAACTGCCATACAGTCAACACAAGCAACCATGTCCACGGAGAAAACGGCGATCACCAGACCATGCCTTGTGTAGGCTGCCATATCCGCGTGCCGCACGGCGGAAAGGTATCGAGGCTTATGAATGCAACAAACAGCGCAACCCCGCTTACAATACTGCCCGCAAGGTATGCCCCGGACGGCAATGGAGGCGGGACGGTTTATCTCAGAAAATTCACCAGGGCTGCCAATGCGAACAGCTACAGTAAGTCCAACTGCTATTCAACGGCAAGCGCATGCAACGATCATAAGGGCGTCATTCCCGCGAAGGCGGGAATCCAGTCCTTTTGCTCTGGATTCCGGGTCAAGCCCGGAATGACAAACAGCATAGTGATTCTTGCGTTGCTGGTTATTTTTTCAATCGGCGTCACCGGCGTCTCCTATGCACAGGAGTGTGAAATAACCACCTGCGGGCGGTGCCACGGCTATCCGCCTGTGGACGCAGACGGCGGCGTGAGAAACAATCCCCCGGGCGCAGTCGCAGGCTCTCATGAAAAACATGTCAATGTAGTAGGCCTCTCCTGCACGGTGTGCCACGCAAACAACACGGCATTGAACCATAAGAACGGGACAATCGAAATGGCCGCTCCCATTGCAGGCGGCTCATATTCAAAGGGCGTTGCCTTTGCACAGGTCACAAATCCCGTTTTAGGCCAGTGCGTAAGCACCAACTGTCACGGAAGCGGAAATCCCACGTGGGGCTCAGACCCGCTTGGCTGCGACTCCTGTCACGGGTATCCACCGATAACGAAACATGCTCCCGGCGCAGCTCCGGTTGATCACAGCGGCGCAGGCCTGCTCGCTAATCATGAAGAATGCGTAATCTGTCACGGCACAAAGGACGACGGCACAGGCAACCACACTCCTCATCCCAACTACAGCACGGCGACGATGCACGCAAAGGGCGGCATCACTATGAATTCTACGGCTCAATACAATGAGACGAATTACGGCTGCGACGCTGCTTGTCATTTAAATGATTCCGCTCAC
>JACRPV010000052.1 GCA_016223015.1 Geobacter sp.
AGCGATGCGGGTTGCAGTAGGAGCTGTGGTAAAGTCTCTCCTGGGCTTTTTTGATATACGGGTCTGTGGGTTTGTCACCGAGTTGGGAGGTGTCTGCGCAGAACGGCATGGTCTGTCACTGGCAGCCATGCTTGGGAATGCATCCCGTTCAGAATTGTTTACCTATGACGCCGAAGCAGAGCAGAAGATGAAAGATGTCATCGATCAGGCCAAGGAGACTGGAGATACGGTCGGTGGAATCATTGAGGTCGTAGTGTCCGGTGCCCCGCCAGGGCTTGGCAGTCATGTGCAGTGGGATCGTAAACTTGATGCACGTCTTGCGATGGCGCTGATGAGCATCCAAGCGATCAAAGGAGTCGAGATCGGATCCGGTTTTGATACAGCCCGTAAGCCGGGCTCTTTGGTTCACGATGAGATTTTCTATGAATCCGCTCGCATTGCTGATGGTGCATCAAGCGGTTTCTACCGGCATACAAACAATGCCGGCGGCATCGAGGGTGGGATCAGCAATGGAGAAGAGGTTATTGTACGTGCGGCCATGAAACCGATTCCCACGCTCTACAAGCCGTTGAGATCGGTGGATATCCTCACAAAAGAGCCTTTTGAGGCCACGGTGGAGCGATCCGATACCTGTGCCGTTCCTGCGGCTGCCGTGGTTGCTGAAGCTGTGGTTGCTGCAGAGATTGCCAACGCATTTCTGGAAAAATTCGGTGGGGACTCGCTTGAAGAGATTCAACGGAACTTCAACAGTTACATTGCGTATCTCCGTTCGTTCTGATGAGCCGAATATATTTGACAGGATTCATGGGAACCGGCAAAACCACCGTGGGCGAGTTGCTTGCAGAAAACCTGGGTTGCCGGTTTGTCGATCTGGATGCGCTCATCGTAGAAGATGCCGGGAAAAGCATCTCTGATATCTTTGCCACTCTTGGTGAAGAGCGATTCCGAGATATTGAGTCTGCCATGCTGCATGCGCTTGATCAAACTGCGGCGTTGGTTGTAGCGACAGGTGGGGGAATAATACTTCGAGAGACGAACCGTCGCTTTATGCGCGATACGGGATATGTCATTAATCTTGCGGCTTCTCTTGAGACCATTGACGCACGGCTCACTGGGGATACAAGCCGTCCTCTGCTACAGGGAGATAGTCGTCATCAGCGCCTGAGGGCGCTCTTTATGCAACGGCAACATCTCTACGATGAATGTGATTTCAAGTTAGAAACTACCGGGAAGGCCCCTATGGAAATTGTGTCGATAATTTTACTGTGGCTAAAAAACAGGGGTGAATAGTTGCTATGGTAAATCCAGAATGTGTTGAAACTGATACCGTGATTGTTGCTTTGCAGGATAGAAGTTACAGGATAGAAATTGGAATCGGAACCCTCAAGGATTTGGGAACGGCCTGCACCGTCCTGGGGCTGGGCAAGAAGATGGCCATTATAACCAACCCCACCGTCGGTGGGTTTTATCTTAGTGAGGTTTCATCATCTCTGCGGACAGCTGGTTTTGATGTTTACAGCATAGAGGTGCCTGACGGGGAAAAATATAAGAATATCGTACGATGGGCTTGTTTCTTCTGGCATGGACCGTGGAGGGTGTATTGTGGCTCTCGGTGGTGGTGTGATTGGCGATATGGCAGGTTTTGCAGCTGCATCATTCCTGCGGGGAATCCCTTTCATCCAGGTACCTACTACCTTGCTGGCCCAGGTAGATAGTAGTGTTGGAGGCAAGACCGGCATCAATCTGGCCCAAGGGAAAAATCTTGTCGGCGCATTTTATCAGCCGGCTCACGTGATGATTGATGTTGCTACCCTTTCAACCCTTGCAGAACGAGAGTTTCTGGGAGGGTTGGCAGAAATCGTCAAATATGGGGTAGTTTTGGACAGGGAGCTCTTTCTGTTTCTGGAAGAACATGTGGAGCCGATCCTGCGACGTGATCAGTCAGTGTTGACGAAGCTGATCAGCCGTTGTTGCAGCATCAAGGCAGAGGTGGTTGCTCGAGACGAGCGTGAGTCAGATATCCGTGCAGTTCTTAACTATGGCCATACGCTTGGGCATGCAGTGGAAACGTTGACTGGCTACCAGCAATATACCCATGGTGAAGCAGTGGCGATTGGAATGGTCGCTGCCGCGTCTTTTTCGGAGCTGTGTGGATTTGCATCGCAGGACGACACAGCCAGGATCAGAAATCTGATCCAGCGTCTCAACTTACCATCAGTACTGCCGGTCTTTACTGCTGCAGAATATATGTCTGCCCTGTTTCGGGATAAAAAGGTTAGAGATGGTGGCATTACATTCGTATGTAATCGTGGTATAGGTGATTTCAGTTTCGCAAAAGTAGTTGACCTTCACCCACTCCTGACCTCGTGTGGCATAGGAGAATGAGATGGAAAAGGATACGACATCTTTCTGGACCGAAATCAAGAAGTATGAAGATTCACTGGCCAAAGACCCCGCATCATACTGTTTTGCTCCACTTGCCGAACTCTACCGCCGCATCGGGCTTGTTGACGATGCCATAGCCGTTGCCCAAAAAGGGACAGGGTTGCACCCCGATTATGTGGGTGGGCATCTTGCTCTGGGCAGGGCCTATTTCGAAAAAGCGATGATCGCAGAGTCTCGTTCCGAACTTGAATATGTAGTCAAGTTTACGCCGGATAACCTTCTGGCACAAAAGCTGTTGAGCCAGGTCTATATTGAGATGGGAGAGACAACTCTAGCGCAGAGGGCTCTTGAGTCACTGCTCGAGGCAAACCCCGCGGACTCTGAGAGCAGGATTACCCTCGAATCACTGCAGGGCTCGGCACTCTCCGGGGAGGTATCTGTTGAAAAACTGGAGAATGGTCCTGACGAATGGCCATGGGAGAGTCCAGATTACCGTATTGAGGTGGAATCGGTTGCAGAAGAGGAAGATGACGCCGAACTGGAATTGATCGAGGAGTTGTATGATGAAGTTCTCGATGATGAATTGACGGAAGTTTACGCTTCGAGTGTCGAGGAGCCTGCTGCGGAACATGCTGATTTCCAGGAAGGATCTTTCTCTGACCAGAACGAAGAGACGGTTCGCGGGGTACCGTTCAAAACGGCGACCATGGCCGAACTCTACGTTACTCAAGGGCATCTGCAGGAAGCGATAAGCATCTATTCTGAATTGACTGCTGAAGAGCCGATGAATGCCGGCTATGTGTCTCGGCTCGCTTTCCTGCAGGGAACTCTGGAGCCAGAAGCTGATGATCCTTCGATACATGCAACAGGCAGCATGCACGATTCCTGTGAAAGCGTGACTGCGCAAGCTGCTTCAGATGTTATCGTTGCTTGGGATCTGCCCGGTGCTGCTTTGGGAGAGGCAGGTGCTGCTCCGGAAGAAGATGCAGCCATTGCAGGACTGGAGGAATGGCTCGAAACAATCAGGAGGGTTCGGCAATGTCGTTCAGGGAGAGCTTAGAGAGCATAGTGGCGCAGATAGACGGCGCTATCGGAGCCGTGATCATGGGCTACGACGGAATAGCCATTGACGAGTATATCCGCGCCAATGAAGCACTAGATGTTCAGCTTCTGGCCGTTGAGTATGCCACGCTTCTCAAGGAAATCAAACACACCGTCGACGTCCTGCAAACGGGCGCCATGGAGGAAGTATCCATAAGCACCGGGGAGGTCCGTATCGCCATTCGTGCCATCAGCGAGGAGTTTTTTATTGTCCTGCTGCTGCAGGCAGACGGTAATGTTGGCAAGGGGCGCTACCTGCTCAGGCTCCATGCACCTCTATTGCGCAACGAGTTGCATCAGTGAGGCATCAGATGAAGATACTTGTTCTCCACGGCCCGAATCTCAATCTGCTGGGGACCCGGGAACCTGAACTGTACGGGCGCGAGACCCTGGCGGATGTGAACGCAGCATTACAGGTTCTTGCCGGTGAATTGGGCATGGAACTCACGACTTTCCAGTCAAATACCGAGGGTTCCCTGGTCGATGCCATTCAAGATGCGAGGGGCGTTTTTGACGGAATCCTCATAAACCCAGCTGCCTATACGCATACCAGCATTGCCATTCGTGATGCGATTTCTGCCGTGCAGCTTCCGGTTGTTGAGGTGCATCTCTCCAACATCCATGCCAGGGAAGAATTCCGCCGACACAGCTACGTGGCTCCGATTGCTGTCGGCCAAATCTCCGGGTTTGGTGTAAACAGTTATCTGTTGGGGCTTCGCGCCATTTTTAGCCATATTAAAAAGGGATTGTAATCGACTGATGATTATGCTACAAGACAGAAACTTTTTCGCCAGGGAATGTCTGCAGCGTCATGCCCTTGATGTGCTGCTGGTGACAAGCCTCCCCAACATCCGTTATCTTGCGGGATTCACAGGCAGTGACGGAGTGCTTCTGGTTACGCCACGTGGCGGTTGGTTCCTGACTGATTCCCGGTATACAACCCAGGCTCAGAGTGAAGTCAATGGCTATGACGTGGTTGAATACCGCAACAAGCTGGACTCTATCGCCGAATTGGTGAGTGCGGCAGGCTGTCGAACCGTTGGTTTTGAGTCGACGCAGGTGAGTGTTGCGCTTCGCGATGAGCTTGCCGGGAAACTTCCCGGTCTGGAACTGCTTCCGCTCAAGGACGATGTTGACAGCTTTCGCACGATCAAGGATGCTGCTGAGATTGCGCTTCTGGACACCTGTGCCGGTATCGCCTCACAGGCGCTGTGTGATGTTCTTGAACTCGTACGACCGGGTGCCATAGAGCGGGACCTGTCGCTTGAACTGGAGATTGCCATGAAGCGAGGAGGGGCCGATGACAAGGCCTTCGATTTCATCGTGGCATCCGGCGAGCGGGGTGCACTCCCCCATGGCAGGGCAAGCGACCGGGCAATCCGGGCTGGTGAACTGGTCACCTTCGATTTTGGCGCACGTCTCAACGGCTACAATTCCGACGAGACGGTTACCGTGGCAGTGGGAGAGCCTGACCAGAGGTTGCGTACCATCTACGGAGTCGTCAAGGAGGCTCACGACCGGGCCATTGCAGCGGTGAAGCCGGGAGTCGCCCTTAAGGATCTGGATACGATAGCACGTTCGTTCATTGACGAACAGGGTTACGGAAGTTACTTCGGGCATGGACTCGGGCATGGGGTTGGCCTGGAGGTCCATGAAAAGCCGGTTGTGTCGTTCAGAAGTGACGCCGTTGCGGAAGAAGGAATGGTCTTTACTATCGAGCCGGGGATATACATCCCCGGAATGGGTGGCGTGAGGCTGGAAGACACCGTGGTGGTGGAATCATCGGGTTGCCGATTACTTACCAAGGTTTCCAAGGAACTGCGGGTGTTGTAACCCGTGGATTTTTCGTGTATATGCCAGGGGATCATCCCTGACGTCTGAAAAGGAGAGAAAGATGGATATCAAAGATATTAAGACGTTGATAAAGATGGTAACCGAGACGGATATCACCGAGTTTGAGATGGAAAACCCCGAGGAGCGGATCAGGATCAAGCGTGGGAGCGACACGGAAGTCGTGCATGTGCAGGCTCCCCAAGTCATGGCAGCTCCCCAGGCCGCTCCTGTGGCCGCTGTGCCGCAAGCAGCGCCTGTCGCCGCTGCCGCGCCCGTTGAAAAAGGGGATCCGATCACCTCCCCCATCGTCGGGACCTTCTACCGGGCACCTGCTCCCGATGCAGCCCCCTATGTGGAAGTCGGCCAGGTCGTGGAGAAAGGGCAGATCCTCTGCATCGTCGAAGCCATGAAACTGATGAACGAGATAGAGGCGGAATATCGCTGCAAGATCGTCAAGATTTGCAAGGAAAACGCTCAACCCGTCGAGTTCGGTGACAACCTCTTTCTTGTTGAGCGGGCCTAATACAGCCATAGAGCGCAGGAGAACGGATGGATAGAGAAGACAGATTATGCTTCTTCCATCGGTTCCCTGCGTTTTTTGCGCTCTGTTTCCAGGAGAAGACATATGTTCCATAAAGTACTCATTGCCAACCGTGGCGAGATTGCCTTGCGAGTCATCCGTGCCTGTCGTGAACTCGGCATCAAAACCGTTGCCGTCTATTCAACTGCGGACCGCGAATCTCTCCATGTCAGGCTTGCCGATGAGAGTGTCTGCATCGGCCCCCCTCCGAGTCTGCAAAGCTATCTCAACATCAATGCCATCATCAGTGCGGCAGAACTGACCGATGCCGAGGCGATCCATCCCGGCTACGGCTTCCTTTCTGAAAATGCTGCTTTTGCGGAGATCTGCGAGAATTGCGGCATCACCTTCATCGGGCCGACAGCAGAAAGCATGCGCGGGACAAGATCAGTGCCCGCCAGGCTGTGATCAAGGAAGGAGTCCCCATCCTTCCCGGGACCAAGGAAGGGGTTCACGATGTCAATGAAGCGGTCAGGATTGCCAAGGAGATCGGTTTCCCGGCAATCATCAAGGCGACGGCAGGTGGCGGCGGCAGAGGGATGAAGATTGTCCATTCCCCGGCAACCCTTCCCAACGGCTTTGCCGCTGCCCGCGCAGAGGCCCAGGCCGGGTTCGGCAATCCAGAGGTCTATATCGAGAAGTACTGCGAACGACCCCGCCACGTGGAGATCCAGATCCTTGGCGACAAGCATGGCAACGTCATCCATCTTGGCGAGCGTGACTGTTCCATCCAGCGCCGCCACCAGAAGCTCATCGAAGAGGCCCCCTCCGCCATCAGTACCCCCGAACTCCGCAAGACAATGGGGGAGGCTGCGGTTCGCGCCGCCAAGGCTGTGGGATACAGCAGTGCCGGCACCATGGAGTTCCTGGTGGACCAGGCGAACAATTTCTATTTCATGGAGATGAACACCCGCGTCCAGGTCGAGCATCCGGTGACTGAAATGGTTACCGGTGTCGATATCGTTCGTGAGCAGATCAGGTCGGCTGCAGGCCTCAAGCTTCGCTACAAGCAGAGCGACATCAAGATCAACGGCCATTCCATTGAATGCCGCATCAATGCCGAGGACCCGGTCAAGTTCACCCCATGCCCCGGCAGGATTACCGGTTATCATCCTCCCGGAGGGCTGGGCGTTCGGGTCGATTCCTTTGTCTATGACAACTATGCAGTCGTACCGCATTACGATTCACTTATTGCAAAACTGATCGTCCATGCCGAAAATCGGCAGGATGCCATCCGCAGAATGGCCAGAGCTCTTGACGAATACATCATCGATGGTATAAAAACGACCATACCTTTTCACAAGCGGATAATGGCCAACAAGGATTTCATCGAAGGAAACATCGATACCAGTTTCCTTGAGCGTATTGTTTTGGAGTAATGTGATGGACTTCCCCGAAGAACTGAAATACAGCAAGGAACATCTCTGGGTCCGTATCGAAGGCAACAAGGCAGTCATCGGTATTACGGATTATGCACAGCACGAACTCGGAGGTATCACAGCGGTTGAACTTCCCGATGCGGGCTACGAGCTCGAACAGGATGATTCGTTCGGCTCGATCGAAGCCCGCAAAACCGTTGCCGATCTGTATGCCCCGGTCAGCGGTCTGGTCCTGGCCTCGAACGAGGAGGTTCAGGATGCACCGGAGCTTGTCAATGACGACCCCTATGACGGCGGCTGGCTGGTTGAGGTGGAACTCAGCGACAAAGACGAGCTGAACCTGCTGATGAATGTTGAGGACTATCAGGATTACGTTGCCGAGAGTGAATGACACGACAGATTCATGGCCAATGAACAAGGCGAGCTTCCCTCGCCTTGTTTTTTTTCGGGGTCATGATATCTCTCGTGCCGTAACTGCAGTAAGAACCAGCAAGGCAGGGTACCGATGACCGTCAGGATTGGACAGATCGAGTATGCCAACTGTGTTCCGTTGTTCATGGCCTTCCGGGAATTGTGTCCGGATGCTCAATACAGCTATGTCAGCGGTGTTCCTGCTGTTCTGAATGGCCTTCTCGCCCGCGGCGAGATAGATCTTTGCCCTTCATCCTCCATTGTCTACGGTAACGACCCCAACCGGTACTGGCTACTCCCCGATCTCTCCATCAGTGCCATAGGGGAGGTGCAGAGTGTGCTCCTTTTTTCGAGAAAACCTCTCCAGGAACTGAACGGTGCCCGCATCGGTCTTACCAACGAGTCTGATACCTCGGTGGCGCTTCTCAAGATCATCCTCACCCGGTTTCATGGCTTTGCAAACGAGTACCAGCGTACCGGGTTACCGCTGACCGAGGCATTTTCCTTCTTTGATGCGCTGCTTCTGATCGGTGACATGGCGCTGAAAGAGAGTCTTGCCGGTGCGCACTGCCATGTCTACGATCTCGGAGCCATCTGGCAGCAGCAGACCGGTTTTCCCTTTGTCTTTGCTCTCTGGATTGTCAACCGGGCCGCGGTTGCCGGCAAACACGCAGAGGTGGCTCTTCTACTGCAGTCCCTCCTGAAGGCCAAAGAGCTGTCGAAGCTGAGCCTTGAGCGCTATGTTGCAGAAGCGACGGGACTCGACTGGATGAGCGCACAGCAGCGAGCAGCTTATTGGCGCATCATCTCGTATGACCTGGATGAGCAGCAGCTTGCAGGGCTTTCCCTGTTCTACCGCCATGCCGCTGAACTCGGTATCATAGCAGAAGCACCGGAACTCTCATTTTTTTCGATTTACAACCCCTGAGAGGATCGACTGTCGCATGACGAGCAGTGGTCAGAAAGAGCGCATAACATGGCATGATGCCTTGACCCACCGTTTCAGCGGCCAGCGCAACGGACGATCTTCCGTGGCCCTTACCGAAGATGCGGTCCGCAACTCCCTGGTTGCCCGGGTGCGCTGGTTGCTTCTACTTTTCATCGGCGGATACATCCTCTCCGCAGGGAGCGTGTTCCTGTTCAGCAGGTACGGCTTCTTCCTGTCGACAGAACAGAAAACGGTTCTCCTTCTCAGCGTCCTGTCAGTCGTTTGCTACAATGCCCTCTACCAGTTCCGGTACGAAAAACTCCGTTCCTTCCGGTTTGCCAATCACATTCAGATCCTTCTCGATATCCTCTTCGTGACAGCCATTATCCATGTCAGCGGTGGGGTGTCCAGTTGGTTCTGGGCCGTCTATCTGGTCGTGACCATTGAGGCGGCCTTTCTGCTCGACAAAAAGTCAGATGTCTGGTTTGTCGGTGCCTTTGGCGCCATTTTGTACGGCACACTCCTGACCCTGGATTATGTCGGTGTCTTGAGGCACGTCCAGATGCCTTTTGTGGTAGAGGGGCTGCATAACGATTTCCTCTACATTACGCTTCGCTGGTTCTGGGTGACGATCCTTAACGGGGTGAGCGCGGGAGTGACCACCTTTCTTATGGGGGTGATCAGGACCGAGTCGCGTCTGTTGAAGGAGAGCGAGGAACGGCTGTTCAATTTCATTGATACGGCCAACGATCTGATTTTCAGCACGACCCCTGAAGGGAAGTTTATCTATGCAAACCGGGCCAGTCACCAGGCTCTTGCCTGCGGCAGTGATGAGCTGAATGCAAAAACGGTCAATGAGCTGATTCACCCTGCCGGCAGAAAAACCTATGTCACTGGTATGGAACATGCCCTGAAATATGGCCGTTCCGAGATCATCGAAACAGCCGTCTTTTCCCATGACGGCAGCAACGTGCCCCTGGAGGGAAGTCTTACCTGTAGCTACCATGATGGCCGACCGGCAGCTGTCTGGTGGATCTGCCGTGACATCACCGATAGAAAGCTCGCCCAGCAACAACTGTATCAGCTGGCACATTACGACACGCTGACCGGGCTGCCCAACAGGATGCTGCTGTATGACCGTCTCAGGCAGGCCCGTGCCCATGCCCATCGGGAAGGGCTTTCCATGGCGATTCTGTTTCTCGACCTTGACCGGTTCAAGATCATAAATGATACCCTTGGACATCCCGTCGGAGACAAGCTGCTCCAGTCAGTTGCCCGGCGGCTCTCGTCGTGTGTTCGTGAGGTTGACACGGCAGCCCGCATTGGGGGCGACGAATTCCTCATCATACTGGTAAACATGCGCGATACAGGGGATGCCGAAAGGGTTGCAGTGAAGATTCTTGCAACGCTTGCAACCCCGCATATCATCGAAGAGCACGAACTGTTCGTCACTACCAGTATCGGCATCAGTGTCTATCCGTCCGATGACGAGGACCTGGACAATCTGATCAAGAAGGCCGATATCGCCATGTATGCCGCCAAGTCGGCAGGTAGCAACACCTATCAGTTTTATGATGCGGCCATGGACGAAAACGCCCACAAGCGTTTCGTGCTGGAAAACAGCCTGCGAAAGGCCGTGGAGAACAAGGAGTTCCTTGTCTACTACCAACCAAAGGTGGATATCCTCAGTGGAGAGATCACCGCCTTTGAAGCCCTGCTGCGGTGGGAGCATCCCGACCTGGGATTGTTGTCTCCGGCGGAGTTTATCCCACTTGCCGAGGAAACCGGTCTGATCATTCCGATTGGGGAGTGGGTGCTCAAGGAGGCCTGTGCACAGAATGCCGCCTGGCAGCAGCAGGGGTTGAGTCAGATGGTCGTTGCCGTGAACCTGTCCGGATACCAGCTCCAGCAGCGGAATTTTATCGAGGTAGTTGCCGGGGCACTTGCAGAAACAGGCCTCTCTGCGAAACACCTGGAATTTGAGATCACTGAGACCGTGATCATGCAGAATCCCGATTTCACCATTGCGGTTCTCAATCAGTTGCGCGACATGGGGGTCCATATCTCCATCGACGATTTCGGCACCGGTTATTCATCCCTGTCCCACCTCAAGCGTTTTTCGGTCAATACGCTCAAGATAGATAAGACCTTTGTCCGCGAGGTAGAATCCAATTCCACTGACGCCGCCATTGCTACGGCCATCATTGCCATGGGAAACAGCCTGAACCTGCGGGTGATCGCCGAAGGGGTAGAGACCAAGGGGCAGTTCGACTTTCTGAAGGATAAACTCTGTGACGAGATGCAGGGCTATTATTTCAGCAGGCCCATGCCTCCGGAGAAGGTGCTGGAATTCATGCAGGGAAAGACCGTCAAGGGAGCCAGGGAAGTATCCCCGGAGTGACGCTGTTGCCTAGCGGGATGGGTTTTTCCTGCGGGGGTAATCTGCAATGATACGGGCATGATCGAAGCACAGTCGAGCGGGCAGGGCATCGATCGGGAACACCGCC
>JACRPV010000004.1 GCA_016223015.1 Geobacter sp.
AGGCGGTGATGCAGCGGCTGCAGCCGACGCATTTCTCCGCATCGATCTGTGCCTTTCCCTCGATGATGGCAATGGCGTCGTGGGCGCAGGATTTGAGACAGACGCCGCAGGCATTGCAAAACCGCTCCGCCACCTTCGGTGCAACTGTCGAGTGTTGCACCATCTTTCCCATTCTGCTGGAACATCCCATCCCCAGGTTCTTGAGTGCGCCGCCGAACCCGGTCAGTTCGTGGCACTTGAAGTGGGAAACCGCTACCAGGGCGTTTGCCTCGACGATTTCGGCGCCGATGCTGACCTTTTTGAGGATCTCACCGGGGATGGGGACATCGACGGCCGTCTGGCCGCGCAGGCCGTCGCACATGATCAGGGGAGCGTTGACCACGGCATAGGCAAAGCCGTTTTCTATGGCGCAGGTAAGTGCTGAAACCGCTTCCTTCCGTTCGCCGGGATAAAGGGTGGAGGAATCGGTGAGGAAGGGGAGCGCACCGCATTTTCTTATCTCATCCACCACCCGGCGCAGAAAGATCGGACGGACAAAGGCGTGGTTTCCCCGTTCGCCGAAATGGACCTTCACCGCAACCAGGTCGCCCGCAGCGACCCGCTCCTGCAGCCCTGCCTGGGCCAAAAGCCTGGCGATCTTGCCGAGAAGATGCTCCTTGTTTCTGGTTAAAAAAAAAAAAAAAAATACCAGTGACGTATCGAATCCACGATATCCAGATTCGCCGGCAGGAACCTGCAGTCTGCCCGCTTTCCCATGAGGGAAACGCTACCACAAGGCGTGGCAATTTACAACGGTTCCACGGTGGAGACTAAAGTATGGTGGCGTCACGGCGATAAATATGGTAAGAGAGAGTCTGTTTTCACGGGCCAGCCTTGGGTTTCCGGGGCTGCCCGCATCTTGAGGGCAACAGGAGCGGTTCATGGAGCAGGTCACCGACCAGCGGGAACTCTGGATCATGGGGCTTGGAGAACGGCACGAGCGCGGTTCGATCGTCAGCGGCTATCTGCGTACTGCCGGTTACGCTTCCCGGATCGCCGGCCCCGAAGAACTGAAGGTGGAGCGACCGCTCGGCATTCTGCTCGATCTTTCCCCGTCATCTGCCGATGGCTGGGGGATACTGCTCGACCTGAAGAGTGATCCGTCAACACGCGACATCCCCATACTCCCCATGTTTCTCAGCGAGCTCGGCAAGGTGGGGGGGGTATTCCCGGTGGCCGGCTTCTTTACGCTCCCTCTCGATGAGGAGTATCTGCTCAACAAGCTCGCCGTGCTGGGGTTGACCGAAGACGTGCTGGACTACGACCTGCATGCGCTCATTGTCACCCGCAAGGGGGAAGAGAAACTGGCCAAGGCCTTTGAAGGGCTCGGGTTCGGAGTGGTGAATGCCTATACCGGCAAGGAGGCCCTGGCCCTGGTCACCACCTCCCATCCATATCTGGTCTTTTCCATGCTGATGCTGCCGGACATCGGTTCCTTCGAACTCCTGGACCGACTCCGACTCTATCCCCAGACCCGCAATATCCCCTTCTTCGTCCTGATGAAGGACAGCATGAAGGAAGGGGAGCGCAACGCCATGAGCCGCGAGATCGAGCACCTGGTCCGCAAGAAGAGCCTCACCCAGGAGGAATTCCTCTCCTACCTGCGCCGCCGC
The DNA here is from genome assembly GCA_016223015.1 of Geobacter sp. GTDB lineage: Bacteria > Desulfobacterota > Desulfuromonadia > Geobacterales > DSM-12255 > Geoanaerobacter. Next base: position 1,653 of record JACRPV010000004.1, read on the forward strand.
TCCTAGTAAGCTCCGGCATCCTGAAACCGGCAACGGTCATTGCTTCGGCAATGGCCGTTTTTTTTTCGTCTGCCAAAGACAGGTGGGGATATTGATCTCCGCTTTGGCATTGCAAGATCAACAATCGATGCCGGCTGCTCCGAACCCGTTGCGTGGCTTCATGTTTCGGTTGACTATTCTCAGAATCAGGATAAAAATACATACTAAGTAAACAAATAAGTTACTTACCATGCAAAATAATGTGGTATAGTAGTGTCTGTGGGTATCACGAGAAGACGAGGGAACGGGTATGGCAACGGATACCATTGCAAGCATCCGTTATGAGGAGTTCGATTATCAGACCCTGCTTGATGCCGTCAGGAGCTATGCCCATCCGCGGATGAAAATCTCCGCTCTGCTGGCCAAGGGTGCCATCATCCGCATCAAAAAAGGGCTGTACGTTTTTGGCGAATCCCGGCGACGCCGGCCCTACAGCCGTGAACTGCTGGCCAACCTGATCTACGGCCCGTCGTACCTGTCCATGGAATTTGCCCTGCATTACCACGGCATGATCCCTGAGCGGGCAGAAACCGTCACCTCCGTGACCCCCGGACGTTCCCGCACGTTTGTCACTCCGGTCGGGACCTTTTCCTACCGGATGATCCCGATGGAGGCATTCCGTACCGGTATGGACCAGGTCGAACTTGACGAAGGGCGCTTCTTCCTCATCGCCATACCGGAGAAGGCACTTGCTGATCGGGTCGTTGCCGAGCGGGGGGCTGACATCACCACCCAGAAAGAACTGCACGAATACCTGCTGGCCAGCCTGCGGGTCGATGAGTCTTCCCTGAAAGGGCTCGACCCGGTTCGACTTGAGGAGGTTGCGCGGCATTACCGTTCGCGGCGGGTGAGGCTGCTGGCCGACTTGGTCAGCCGCCTGAACAGAAGAGGCACGGGAGGGCGGAATGCATGAAGCGGTAGCCCGCATGCTGGCACGGTACCAGGCCGCAAGCGTCGATGATTCGGTGCGCGCACTGCGGGAGATCATCCAGGAGGTTGCGCTGCTCGGACTCTGGCGCGCCAAGTTCTTCGAGCATGCCGCATTCTACGGTGGGACCGCTCTGCGCATCCTCTACGGACTGGACCGGTACTCGGAAGATCTGGACTTTTCATTGCTGGCCCCATCGGCCGAATTCGATCTGTCGAGGTACAGCGCCTCCCTCGAAGAGGAGTTGCTGGCGTTCGGTTTCAACGTGCGTGTGGAGATGGTGGACAAGGCGGTCGAAACGGCGGTGCAGTCGGCGTTCCTGAAGGGGAACACCCGCAGTGAGCTGCTGGTGATCGAGAGTGCCGAGGAGATCGCCCGGCAGATCCCGGCCGGGCAGGTGCTGAAGGTGAAACTGGAGGTGGATACCGATCCGCCGCCGGGATTTGCCACGCAGACCCGTTATCTCCTGCAGCCGATACCGTTTGCCGTCCGGGTCTACACCCTGCCGGACCTGTTTGCGGGGAAGATGCATGCGCTGCTGTTCCGGCGCTGGAAAAACCGCGTCAAGGGGCGCGACTGGTATGATTTCGTCTGGTACGCGGCCAACCATCCGACCCTCAACCTGGCACACCTGGAACAGCGGATGCGCCAGACAGGTCACTGGAGCGGCGATCAGCCGTTGACTGCCGAAGTTTTCACCGAGTTGTTCCACGGAGTGATCGACACCCTGGATATCGATCAGGCACGCCGCGATGTGGCGCCGTTTGTCAAGGATCGACAGCACCTGGAGATCTGGTCGCGGGAGTTTTTCCATGATGTTGCCGACCGGGTTCAGGTCGTAGCGAAATAGCAGCCCGATGGGCGTTTCGGGTCAGATCTTCACTGTCTTGTACAAAAAATTCTTGAATTTGAAGAATCTGCGCCGTTCTTCCTCGCTGTCGCCGATGTCGCCGGTTATTGCCTTGAGGTGGCGGGCGACCTGGGGCATCTGCTTGCCTGCCAGGTTCCTGCTCCGCTCCACCACCAGCCGCACGGCATCGCGGGAGATGAGGTTCTGCGAGTACGGCTCGTAGACCGCCTCCCAGAAGTCCTTCCCCTTGTCGAGCTGCGCCAGGATCTCGTCGGCCACCTGTTCGGTCAGAGCCTGGCTCGCGCCCGGCGGGGCTTCGTACATGCCGTCGCGGATGGCGCGCCTGATGTCGTCCCCGGTGATCACGTTCCCCAGCCGGAAGAAGAGGGCTCGGAGCAGGATGCTCCGCAGCTCGCGGATGTTTCCCTTGTAGGAATGGCCCATCAGCACCTGTTTCGCCTCCACGGAGAGAGCCGGCGGTGCCGATGCCTCCTGCTGCTCGCTCCGGTCGCGGTAGGTCCGGTAGAGCTTGCCCAGGAAGTGGATGGAAAGATCGGGAATGTCCTCGCGCCGGTCGTTGAGGGACGGTACCCGCACCGAGAGTTCCGACAGGCGATGGTAGAGGTCTTCGCGGAAATTCCCCCTGGCGATCTCCTCCATCAGGTTCTTGTTGGTGGCGGCCACCAGGAGGACCCTGCTGAAACGTTCCTGGTTCTCCCCCAGCCGGACAAAGCCGCCGTTGTCGAGAAAGCGGAGCAGTTGCACCTGGGTCTTCGGGTCGGCATCGCCGATCTCGTCCAGGAAGACGATCCCCCCCTGTGCCTCTTCCAGGATGCCGCGCCGGTCGCTGTAGGCACCGGTGAAGGCGCCTTTCTTGTGGCCGAACAGTTCAGAGAAGGTCAGCTCGCCGCTGTAGGCGGCGATATTGGTCTTTTTTACCGTCAGTTCGCCGGTAGGATTGATTTCCCGGCGGTACATCTCGTTCAGCTTGTTGTAGAGGTTGTTGAAGAAAAACTCCTTGCCGGCGCCGGTCTGGCCGGTGACCAGGATCGATGGCAGGCCGATGGTCGCCTCCTGCAGCACATTCTTGCTCCAGAGGACGATCCGGTTAAAGAGCGGTTCAGACACGGTATTGATGAAGTCGACGATCTCCTGGGCCTTGCGGCTGATGCCGATGATGTTCCCCAGGCGGTACGAGGAGATCTGCGGGTCCTTGTAGGCGACGTCGGTCTGCAGCCGCTGGACCTCGCTCTGCAGCGTTTCGATCCGCTGGATGTCGGAGATGTGGCGGGCAGTGAGGCGGTCGATCAGCTGCAGGATCCGCTTGTGCTCCTCGGTGAAGAAATTCGCCTTCAGGGAGTTGAGGCAGATGACGGCGATGACCTGATCGTCGCTGATGATCGGGACGGCGATCTCGCTCTTGATGAGGTCGCTCATGGAGCGGTGGAAGCCGTCTCCGCTCCGCTCTTCCTCCACGTTGACGATGACCTTCGGCTCCTTGGCCCAGGCCACGTAGCCGGTCAGGCTCCGCTCTTCCGGCAACAGTTCGTACCCGCCGATCCGGAAGGGGGGGATATACTTCTTGAGCCATTCCTTGCTCTTGGCCCCGAGGATGTTCCCTTCCCGGTCTTCCACCACCAGCCACTTCTCCCCTTCGATCTCCTTGACCAGGGCGATGCTGCCGGTGTCCGCGCCGATCAGCTCGGTTGCCTTGGAGAGGACCTTGCCGAGGAAGGGCTGCAGCTCTTCGTTACGCTCCTGGAGCAGCTCGGAGATCTCGGCCAGGACCCTGATCTCCAGGTGCTCTCCGCCGATCTCGTGCATGACCCGTTCGACCATCTCGGCATGGGTCTGCAACAGCCCCATCTCGAAGTCGGAAAAACGGTAGACCTCCCGGGAGAAGTAGTTCACCAGGCAGATCACCCGCCTGGACTCCGGCGCATACCTCGGCACCACATACAGGGAGCGGAGCGCCATCTGGGCGGTCAGCGCCTGCTTCTGCAGGGTATGCTGGGTGAGATCCGGGATGAAGAGCGGGTGCAGCAGCCGCTCGTCGGTGATTACCGCCCGGTCGTCGATGTACCGCGAGATCAGGGACTTGCCCCGCTCCAGGTTGATGGCCCCGAGCTGATCGTACTGCAGCTTGAGGTCGCTCTGTTCGGCATGGCTGGCAAGGATCTCCAGCGACTGTCTGCCGTCGGGACCGGTCGTGGGAACCAGCACCGATGCCAGGGTGAGCCGGTCCAGGAGCCGCACCGCCGACTTGACCATGAAGCTTGCGGCCTCGCGCCGCTTGTACTCTTCCACCCGGCGGGCCAGCAAGAGGTGCTGGTGGTAGATGCGGGCATGGTCGATGTTGTCTGCCACATCGCCGATGAATTCGCCGAGCAGGGCCTTGGCCGGGCTTCCCAGATGGCTGGCCGTGATGTCGTGGTCGATGGCGACGACGCCGATGGATTTGCCGAGGCTGGTTATGGGGAGGAGCGTCGAGGAGCTGATGGCGCAGCGCTCGACCAGTTCGCGGTCCAGTCGCAGCACGTTCCTGCCGTCGTGGCGGAACTCGGCGGCATACTGGGAGGCAAAGACCATGGAGACCACTGCCTCGCCGGAGATGATCGGGAAGGTCGTCTCCTGCAGTTCGTCGGCATAGGGTCCCGAGACATGGAAGCAGGTCAGGGTGCCGCGGGTCAGGTCTTCAAGGTAGACCCTGACCCGTTCCCTGCCGGAGACCAGGCTCACCCCTTCGGCCAGTGCGTGGAGCATCTCCTCCAGGTTTTCCTTGCCGAAATCGAGGATCTTGTTGCGGATAGCTGTCAGGCGGGCTTTTGTGGAAGGCATTGTTGCTCCTGAGTAATAATTCTACACAGTGAGCAGTGTAAGCGGGAAGCGCAAAGGTGTCAAGAGGAGATGGCCAGGGCGGAAACCGGATGAAGGTACTGCCAGTTTTCAGATCGGAAACGGGGGATTTTTCGTCCTGGCAAGGAAATCGAGGGATTGCGCGG
>JACRPV010000033.1 GCA_016223015.1 Geobacter sp.
AGGGGGGTAATCCGGAGACAGGTTTTTGGAAGAAGGCAGGTCAGGAATTTGACAGTCTGGGTCAGCAGGAAGGAACCGGCTGGAGAGCCAATGCTCTCCAGCCGGTTCGGGTGGTCACAAAGATTACCGCTTGAGGGTCAACACTTCCTGGGTCATCTCATCGGCAGTGGTGATGGTCTTGGAGTTTGCCGAGAAAGCCCGTTGTGCCTGGATCAGTTTCACAAACTGAGCTGCGAGATCGACGTTACTCTGCTCCAGTGAATTGGAGAGAACCTTACCGACCCCTGGCGTACTCGCATCGGTGAGCTGGGCCTGACCTGATGCGAGGGTCTCTTCATAGAGTGTCCCCCCCACCTTGGAAAGCCCGTCAGTGGAGGCAAAGCGTGCCAATGCCACCTGGGCGAATTTCTGCGACTGCCCGTTGGTGTAAACGCCGACCACGTAACCCTTTTCATCCACGGCTACGCTGGACAGGCTCCCCTGATAATAGCCGTCCTGATTCTTGGAATTCACCACAGAAGAGCTGGAGTACTGAGTAGAGGTATTCACCCCGAAATCGAAAAGGAGTGGCTGCGGAGTGGTCACACCGGGGAATGAGATGTTCTGGGCAGTGGTGGCAGACGGTCCCGCAGTCGGAGAGGTGACGTCGGAAGAGGTAAGAATGCCTCCCGTGCTGTAGGAGAGTGTCCCGTCAACCCAGGAAGGCGTTCCCCCCTCTATGTTGGAATGCCATTCCCAGGCGTTGACGCCGGTTTTCCGGAAATAGGTAGTGGTAGTATGCGGGTTCCCCTGGGAATCGTAGATGGTCATGCTGTTGGAGAAATTGGAGGTTCCAACCGGATCGGTCGTACTGAATGCGGTTGCCGGGGTAGTCGTAGTGGCTGAGACAGCCGCGGTGGATGCTGCGGCGTTTTGCGTCACACCGGAAAGACCGAAGACAACCTGCTGCGCAGTGCCGTCTATGGTGATGCTGGTGGTGGCATCCGTGGGAGCGGGGAAGGTGATGCTCCCGGAAGCAGATGCGGTTGCCGGGGTTGCACCGGTCACGTCAGCCGACCATGACCAGGTATCGGCTGCCGTCTTGGTAAAGGTAATGTTGACGTCTCGCGTCACACCGCTACTGTCGGTTAGGGTTGTAGCCAGGGGACCGGGCGAAATTGGTTTTGTCAATGGCTCCAAGAACCCCGTTGCTCGTGCCGGTGGTCTGGTTGATACCATAACCCATGACCTGAAGTCCATCCGGGTTGACGAGAATCTGGTTTTCATCAAAGCTGAACGCGCCGGCCCTGGTATAGCGCATGGCCTCACCGGGGTTCTGCACGACAAAGAAGGCATCGCCCTGGATGGCAAGGTCGGTCACATTTTCGGTGGTCTCGAACGACCCCTGGCCGAAGTTGTTCTGGACCGCCTGGATCTGGACGCCGCGGCCGATCTGGGAATTGTTGCCGACGGATGCGGACAGAACGTCGGAGAAGAGCATCCTGCCTGATTTAAAGCCGGTGGTATTTACGTTGGAGATGTTGTTGCCGAGCACCGATATTGCCTCACCGTTGGCGGAGAGGCCGCTGATGCCGGTAAACATTGCGGATGTAATACTCATGATTGCCTCCTCTGGCTCTTGTTGTCGGGTACGTCAGTCGGTCGGTACCCCACGGGCTTCCTTCTGGAGGGCCAGCCCGTATTGCTGTTGTGCATGCTGTTCTCTAGCCTAAATCACCACTGCTGAATCAATGTTGGTAAACACGTTTCCCCGCATCGATTCTCTGTCGACAGCCGTAACCACGGTGCGGTTTTTCACACTGACGACCAGTGCCGCATCGCCGAGCATCACCAGCGACTCTCGTCCACCTTTCTGGGCAACGCTGTCCACTGCCCCTTCGAGTTTCTGCAGATCGCTTTCGGTCAGGGTAATCCCCCGGGCCCGCAGCCGTTCCTGGGCGTGTTGGGAAAACCGGACTCCCTGCGACGGAAGCTTTTCATCGAGTATCCTGGCAAATTGGTTACGGTTTTCTGCGCTGCCGGACTGTTTCGGCCGGGACGCAGGTTGCGGCGTGGTGACCTGGATCGGATTGGGGATGAAGATCCTGTCAACCACATCAGGCTCCTTTCACGTTGATAATATCGTCCAGCGGCACGTCTATTCCTCCCAGGGAGAGGACAGGAACCGTCCCTTCCAGGGATACGCCGTCAACCTTTCCCTGCACCAGAGTCGTAGCGGTAACTTCCTGGCCGGTTGCATTGGTTGCCTTGACCGCAAAGGTGTAGGCCCCCGCGGGAAGAGCTTGGCCGGTATTGCTTTTGCCATCCCAAGTGAGACTGTTAAGCCCTTCCTGGCATTTCCCCCCGGTGAGTGTTCTCACCAAGGCACCGTTTGCATCACGTATCTCTGCCGACACTTTTTGGGCAGATGATGCAAGGGTAAAGGAGAGCGTTGGCTGGCCGCCATCGGCAAGATTGACCTGCGAGCCCTTGGCGGTAACGGTATTCCCCAGGAACGAAACAGCTGCAACACTGGTTGAATTCCCTTGGGCGTTGATCAGGTTTTCCAGATTGGAATTGGTATTGTACGCCTGCTCCACCTGGGTTAGCTGTGCCAACTGGGAGACGAACTGCGTGCCGTCCATGGGATTGAGCGGGTCCTGGTTCTGCATTTGCGCAATGAACAGCTTGAGGAAGTCATCCTTGTTCATGCCGGTCGCCTTTTTCATGGCGGCCGCGCCGGAACTGGCGTCGGTTGCTGTAGTAGTTGCATTGACCATATGGTGTCACCTCCTTTACATGATCATGTCCAGCAGGGCGTTTTCCTGAGGTTTCCAGGACGGCACCGCTGTTTGTTCCGCTTCTCCGGCATGGCCGGTCAGCCAACTCGCCAGACGGGGAGCAACCTGCGGCTGCTCCTGCTGACGCCCTTCGCGGAAACCCTGGTTGAAGAACTGACGACTGTCAGTCGAAACGTCGAATCGCTCCATCGACACGTTCTGCCGTGCCAGCGCCTCCTTCAGAGAGTCAGCGCCCTGCAGCAATGCGTCCTTCACCGTTTGATTCTCAGCTACGATCTCCACGCGCACCTTCTGGTCGTCCATGCGCACATTGATCTTCAGCTCACCCAATTGTTCCGGGTGCAGCCTGATGGTAACCTGGCTGCTGTCGGCAACAAAACGATGCTCAGCCAGTTTTTCCTTCACCTGATTGACGATCTGCTCTCGGGAGGGTGTGGCAGTCCCTTCAGGTGCTGTTGCCTGTCCGGCTGCCAGCTGCTGGGCAACCGCTTCTTTCGCAAACAGGTTGTGCATGCCATGCTGGAGCCCTTCTTTCTTGACATCGGAAGGTTGCGAATTCCGCTGATCCAGGCCAGTTCCCTGTTCCTGGGCGGAAGATTCTTCGCTCACTACCAGTATCTCGATCTTACCGGGATCCATCCCCTCCTGCTCAGCAGCAGACTGGAGAGGTTCTTCGCTAGCCGTCCTCTCGCCGGCAGCCCCCTTCTGGGTTGCCTGGGCCGCAAACATCGCTTTTTCCTGCAGGAATCTGCCGGCCTTTACTTCATGGAGATCGGCAGGAGCTGCAACCTGCGTAGAGGAATCCTGGGCAACTGGTGGAGTAACGTCAGAGGGAGTCCCTGTCAGGCTTCCGGCCGTACCAATATCCGCCAGCTTCACAAGTGACGGCTGTTCAGTTGCACGACGCTCGACCGGTCCTGCCTGTACTGGAGCAAGAGCCGGAGTTGTCTCGTTTGCATGCAGGGCTGACCGGTCGGTTGAGGAATTGCTCGTCCCCTGCTGAGCCTGCATGAGCGAGCTGTTGAGTGCCGCCACGAGCTGTGTCAGGGCTTCCTGTGCATCACTCGTCTGGCCCGGCTGTCCGCCCGACTCGTTCATAAGGAGACTTGCCGACTCTCCTTCCTTTGCGGTTGTCGCAGGGTTGAGCGCTCCGCGCAATTCCCCCTGCATTGCTTCAGTCAACGAACCATCCTGGGTCATCAGACTCCGGACTTCTTCCAGGAGTTGCTCGACCTTTTGTGCATCCGCGTTTTCGCTTTCACTGCTTCCCACTTTCCGACCTTCTGTCAGCTGGTTGTGAAGCGCATTGAGCAGATGCATTACCGATAGTGCCGCTGCATTTTCCCCGGAGAGAGCCGCAGGGTCCTGCAGAGTCGAGTCATTCTCGTCCGCGGGCTTCTCTTCCGTTGTTGCCATCTCCTGCAACAGTTGCCCTTCTGCAAGCAGAGGAGCGGAGGTCGTCATTTCTGCAGCATTACCATTACTTCCCTGTACCTGCGGCAGAACGCCTTCCGGACTGGCCTCCCGGTGAGGAGTACCCAGCAGTCGGGAAATCAACTCCCCGAATACCGGAGCATTACCGGTTTTGCCGGCAGTAGCCGCTCCATCCTGAACCTGACCCCCTGTGGGGTTCCCTGCTGTCACGGCATTCTGACTGGCAACCTGCACCATACTGCACATCATTGACATTTCCATATCTGTCTCACCTCCTTTCTTTTTTGGATTATGCACCACCCCAAGACAACCGGATCAGCCGGTTATCCTGGAGAAATCGTTAACGCTTGGCACCTGCCTGAAGGTTTTCCTTGATCCATTTCAGCAACCGCTGCTGGCTGATGAATTTTGCCAGCTTCAGCACGGTCTTCTGATCGTATTTTTCCAGAAGACCAATGGCAATCGGCTCCTCCAGCTTATCCATGATCTTGGCCGCCTCTTCCGGTCGCATCGCCTTGAGAAGCTTGAACATTTTCATGTATTTCGCATTTGCCAGTTCCGCTTCTCGTTTTTTCTTCTCGTTAAGGGCGTCCTCAAAGGTCTTCTGGGCTGCGTTCAGTGCCTTGAGACGGGCATCGAGTCCGGAAGAGATCCGATTGAGTTCCTGTTCTTTGGCAGCAAGGGCCGCTTCTTTCTCCATGAGCTGTTGGCGGCGCTTCTCAATCCCCATCAGCTCTTCCGCAACATTCCTCTGTTGAACCTCCGGCTTGCCCGTATCAGCCCCTTTAACGGCTGAACCTCCCCCCGGCATTGCCGAATGCAGTACCGTCGCCCCTCCGCTGATGAGCCAGATCGCAACGGCTCCTGCAACAAGCACAGTTATGACCAGTTTTTTCATCTGTCTCAGCGACCTTTCTTCTGAATCGCAATCTCGTCCAGGAAATGCCGGTCCTTGGCCATCTGGTCCTTCACATCTGCGGCCATCTTACGGTCCTTGAAGGTTTCCAGGACTTTCTTTTCCTTTGCTGCATGCAGAAGGGTCTCTCGCTTCTCGGTAACCTTGCAGTCCAGGGTGTGGACCTCATCGCGCTGCTGATTGATTTCACCCTGTTTTTTCCGGAAGAAGTTTGCATACATCTGCAGCTCTACGGCATCGATCCCATCCGTCTGTTTGCAGACAAACTCATGGGCAACATGAGCCGCATGCTCTTCCTCGCGCCGCAACCGCTCTGCAGCATGCTCGAATTCACGCTTGGCATCCGCAAATTCCAGTGTCCGCACCTTCTCGACTTCCTTGCGGTAATTCAATACCTGTTGAAGCTTGAATCCCTTCTTGTGCATTTTCTACTCCTGCCACCCCGACTCCCGGAAAATCCGGAGTCAATGCGCCAGCCCTTCGCCAAAGAGCCCCTTCAGCCTTTCCACTGCCTGCCCTATGCTGATGCCATTATGAATATCCTGTTTTATGAAGGCGGTCATTTCTTCCATTTTGGCAATGGCACTGTCGATTTTCGGATTACTCCCCGCCTTGTAGGCACCGATATTGATGAGGTCTTCAGACTGCCGATACACTGCCATCAATTCCTTGAATTTCCCTGCCATCTGCTGTTGCTCTCGCTCGGTCACATCGATCATGACCCTGCTGGCACTGGACAGGACATCGATGGGGGGATAGACGTTTCGTGCTGCGAGTTCGCGTGACAGCGTGATATGCCCGTCAAGAATGCTCCGCATGGCATCGGAAACCGGCTCGTTGAAGTCATCTCCTTCCACCAGGACGGTATAGAGCCCCGTGATGCTGCCGTTCTGGAAGTTGCCTGATCTTTCAAGCAGTTTGGGCAAAGCGGCAAAGACCGACGGCGTATACCCCTTGGTTGTCGGCGGTTCACCGATCGCCAATCCAACTTCCCTCATGGCCATGGCGAACCGGGTGGCCGAATCCATCATCAGGAGCACCTTCTTCCCCTTGGACTGGAAATATTCGGCAATGGTTGTAGCAATGTAGGCCCCACGCATGCGAACCAACGGTGGTTGATCAGATGTGGCAACTACCAGAACCGATTTCTTTAGTCCTTCTTCCTGCAGGTCCTTCTCGATGAACTCCCTCTGTTCACGGCCACGTTCTCCGATCAGGGCAATGCCGTTGATGTCGGCTTCGGTGTAGCGGGCAATCATACCCAGCATGGTGGACTTACCCACACCGGAGCCGGCAAATATCCCCACCCGTTGCCCCTCGCCACAGGTCAAAAGGCCGTTGATCGCCCTGATCCCCAGGTCGAGCGGCTTTCTGATGGGAGATCGCTTGAGCGGATTGACCGGTATCGCGTAAATGGGGTATTCCTCCTCGGCAACGATCGGCCCTTTATCGTCGATGGGAATGCCGAGCCCGTCAATAACACGACCGAGCAGGCCAGGTCCCACCTTCATGGATGCCTTTTGCCGACGCATGGTTATGAGGCTCCCCAGCCCCACCCCCCGCAACTCTCCCAACGGCATCAGTAGCGTCTTGTTGTCACGGAACCCTACTACTTCGGCAAGAATGGGGTCCCCATCAGTGGTGTGAATCTCACACAGGCTTCCCACCGCAGTATCGGGGCAGTAACCCTCGATTACCAAACCGACCACCTGGGTCACCTTCCCATGAAAGCGTACCAGTTTCAGGTCGTTTATGACCGACATGTAGCGTGGCAGATGGATAGCCGATTCACTCACGGCTTATCCCTCTTCAGCAAGTTTGATGGACGGCTCATAGGGTATTCCCCGTTCTTCGAGGCAGCGTCGGAATATCTCCTCAAGCTGAACCTCAACCCGCGCATCGACCGTTCCGGTCGGCGTTTCCACTTGACACCCGCCGAGCTTCACCGACTCGTCGGGAGCAAGGGTAATCCGGCCTTCTTCATCGGCCATTGGGAGAAACTCCTGCCTGTTTTCCATGAATAGACGATAGTCGTCCGGGTTGAGACGAACGGTGATCTTATCAAACTCGGAACAGCAGTTAATCGTTTCGTTCACGATATTTGCCAGTATCCGCTGGTCGCTTTTCAACTCCTGCAAGATGATCTTGCGCGCAATAAGAATTGACAGCGCGAGCAGGTCCCCCTCGCTCTCCCGGAAAACCCTCTCGCGTAGCGAATCAATCCCTTCCAGTCCATCCCGCAATGCCTTGAACACATTGGACAGGCCGCGCTCCGCAGCCTGTTTCCCCTCATCCAACCCGCGGGCGTAAGCCTCGGCGACCCGGCGTTGCAGGTCATCCTCGGCTATGGCGATCATTCCGGCTTCCAAAGTCTCTCTGCCCGATGCGCCACCAGCCTCATCCGGCGGTTCCTGAGTCAGTCCCAGCACTCGGTGTTCAACTTCTTCGCCTCGCGGCCCTGCCGCATCGTTGAAAAACAATGGGGTGAATCCGTCAGCTTCAAGGTAGACATTTTTCGCGTCATTCTCGTCGTCGGCACTCCCGATCAGCACCTGGTAATTGACATTATGAACCCGATGATCCTTGAGCTGATCGGGCTTGATGACCTTAGACGAGAACATCGTCGCCCCCGCGACCCGCAATGACAACCTTCCCGTCTTCCTCCATCTTCCGCACGATCTTGATGATCTCCGACTGGGCCTTTTCCACATCGGAAAGCCGCACCGGTCCCATGACCTCCAGGTCTTCCTTGATCATCTCGGCGGCGCGGCTGGAGATATTGCGGAAAATCTTGTCCTTCACTTCGTCGGTAGTGGCCTTCATGGCAAGGGTGAGTGTATCGTTGGAAACCTCGCGCATGATTGCCTGAATCGAACGATCGTCGAGTTTGAAGATATCCTCGAAGGTAAAGAGGTGCTTGCGAATGATCTCGGCCAATGGAGGATTCATGACATCCAGTTTGTCGAGGATATGTTTCTCCTTGCTGCGGTCCAGATGATTGAACATCTCCACGACCTTTTCCACACCACCGACCTTGAAGCGCTGTATCCCTCCCATGGCAGTCAATTCGCGTCGGATCACGTCATCTATATCATTGAGTATCTCGGGAGAAACCTGGTCCACGTCAGCAATCCGGATAACCACTTCGGCCTGGAGATCAAGCGGTAAATGTCCCACGATTTCACTGGTCTGCTTGGGTCTCAGCTTGGCGACGATAACGGCAATGGTCTGTGGATGCTCCTGGGACAGAAAGTTGGCAATCGTCTTGGCGTCCATGTTGGACAGGATATCCTCTATGTCGCCATAGTCGGCCGTCTGCATCTCCTGGAGCAGCATCTCGGCCTTTTGCGGTCCCAGCGCCTTTTCCAGGATCTTGCGGACAAATTCGTCTCCCTTGGAGAAAAAACCCGCTTCCGGACTGGTAATCTGATGGAATTCACTCACTACTTCCTGGATGACCGGAAGGGTGACATGACCAAGATTGGCCATGCTCTGACTGATCTTTTTGATATCAAGATCGTCCAGATGCGAAAAGACCTTGCTGGTCGCTTCGGTCCCCACATATAGCAATAATATGGCAGCCTTTTCAGCTCCCGTCATAGCATCCCTCTACATTCCCGATCTACGGTTCCCTACTTGCTGCTTTCCAGCCAGTTTTTGATAACCTGAGAAGCCTGGTAGGGCTCGGTTTTGATCTTCTCGATCAATTCCACCTGGCTGGCCGCCTGACTGGAAAGCTGCTGTTTCTGAGCCTGGATCATCTGCTTGATCTGCTCCTCAGGGGATTCCAATGGTTCAAACGTTGTTGTCGCTACTCCTCTGCCGATGGACTTGAGCAACGGCCGAATAACGAGGAACAGGAGAGCAAAAAACCCTATGCCAATGAGCAGATTCTTGATCAGTGCCAGGAATATGGGGGCATTCCACCAAGGTTCCTTGTCAGCTGTACCGCTTTCTTCCGTCTCCTGGAACGGGATATTGGCAACGGTTACCTGATCTCCGCGCTCGGTATTGAAACCTACGGAACTCTTCACCAGAGCCTCAATCTTTTGCAGCTCATCGGGGGATCGCGGAGTATATTTCGCCTTTGCCGCAGCTCCATCCTTCCCTGTAGCACCGGGCTCATACTTGCCGTCCACCAGGATCGCCACTGATACCTTGGCCAGCGTCCCTACCGGCTCGATGGTCCGTGCAGTGGACCGACTCACTTCGTAGTTGAGGGTTTCGTCGCTCTTCGAACTGCCGCCAGCAGCCTGCTGGGGAGCGCCCTGGGTGCGACCGAGGTTTGTCTGCACTCCGGGGACTCCCGCCAACGAACCGCCCGCACCTTTCTCCTCACTGCGCTGCTCGCTGCGAACTGCTGCTGCTTCCGGATCGTAGCGCTCCTCGAATTTCTCAACCTGCTTGAAGTTGAATGTCGCCGAAACCCTGGCAACTGATTTGCCGCTCCCCACAACCTTGTCAAGCAGTGACTGGAGCCGTTCTTCTGTTGCCCGTTCGAATGTCCGCTGCGTCTCCTGCATGGAACTGGTCAGCTTTGTGGTGGGATCCTGGGCACCGGAGCGGCTCAGGAGTTTCCCCTTGCCATCGAGAACCGTCACGTGGTCAGTATCCAGGCCTTCTACCGACGCAGCCACAAGGTGAACGATCCCCTGGACATCACTGTCCTTCAAGGTCCGATTGCCTTTTAGCTTGAGGACGATGGAGGCGGTTGGCGGCTTCTCGGCCTCCTTGAAGAGGCTCTTCTCGGGGATGACCAGATGGACTCGTGCCTGTTCGACTCCCGCAAGTTGCGAAATAGTGCGCGAAAGCTCCCCCTGCATGGCTCGCTGATAGTTGAGCTTCTGCACGAATTCGGTCATGCCGAAGTTTTTGCGATCGAATATCTCGTACCCAACTCCTCCACCCTGCGGAAGACCTTCTGATGCCAGCGAAAGTCGCAAGTCATACACCTTGTCGACAGGCACCAGGATCGCCTTGCCGTCTGCGGCAATACGGTAGGGGACCTTCTGCTCCTTCAGTTTCTTGACGATCTCGCCCGCATCCTCACTTGTGAGGTTGGCAAAAAGCGGTCGATAGTCTGTCCGGTTGGCAACGACGATAAGGACAGTGAAGGCAGCGAGGGAAAGGGCGACGACACCCCCAACCAGCCAGCGTTTGCCAGGGGTCAGTGCGAGAAATGGCTCAAGAATTTTTTTCAGGCTATCCTGCATGCATTATCCTACGTGATTAAGTTCAGCAAACTGCCAGGTTTCCTTTGACAACAGGTTAAACCGGCATCCGCATGATTTCTTGATAGGCCTCTACTGCCTTGTTGCGGACCTGGGTGATAAACTGGAACGAGACGCTGGCCTTTTCCATGGCGATCATGACTTCATGAAGAGCTTTTGTCTCCCCTGTAGCAAGTTGCTGAATTGCCTTGTCAGATGCCATTTGGGAACTGTTGACCTTGTCGATCATTTCACCTAGGTATTTGCTGAAACCCTCTACAGGAGCAGCTGATTTCGCTCCACCAGGGGAAGGAAACGCCCCCGATATACCGAATCCACTCTCAATTCCCTTGATATCCATCATTCCTCCTCACAATCGGAGCCTTACCTCAAGCAGGGCTGCAGCCGGTTATTTCCCAATCTCCAAGGTTTTCATTGCCATACTCTTGGTGGCCTGAACCGCGGTCACGTTTGCTTCGTAGGTGCGGCTGGAAGCAATCATGTCGGCCATTTCCTCCACTACATTGACATTCGGGAAGGCCACATACCCCTGGGCATCCGCATCGGGGTGCGAAGGATCGTATTGCAGACGAGGCGGATTCTGATCTTCTACGATCTGAACCACCTGTACCCCCTGCCCTCCTTTTTGCGCAGCCCTTTCCAAGGCGGCACCAAATGAGCCGGTTTGAGGCTGAGCCGTCGCGAATACAGCATCTTTTCGCTTGTAAGGCCCCCCTTCGGCAGTCCGCGTGCTGTTGGCATTGGCCAGGTTGCTGGAAATCAGGTTCATTCGAGTCCGTTCAGCAGTCAATGCTGAAGAACTGATGTCCATTGACGAAAAGAAATCCATTTGCTCCTCCTCTTACTGCTGCTACTGCCCTTTAATAGCCAATTTCAGCCCTTCGAATTTCTTATTGAGCATCTGCACAGATGCATTAAACATAATCTGGTTGGACGCCAGGCTTCCCATTTCCTGCTCCATTTCCACGGCATTGCCGTCACGCCCGGGAATGGCCGCAGGAGTCTGAATAACCGTACCATGGACTTCCGATACGCCTCCAGCCATCCCCTTCAAGGGAATATGGCGGGGATTGGTGAGGCTGCCCGTAGCTCCATTTTTGTTGTTTGATTGGGATTTGAGGGCATCTCGCAATTCTCCCTCAAATGAAAGTGTAGAAGGGACATAATTCGGCGTCTCGGCATTGGCGAGATTCGCTGATATCTGATTATGGTTTTTTGCCCGGAGATCGATATTTTTGCTCAGTAATTCAATGGTCGACCCGAAAATTCCATCAATCGGCATAGCACACCCCCTCGTGTCAATGCCTATGAGCTAAAACAAACGGGCCACCCCGAAGGATGGCCCGAATACCATTTTTGACAAATGCCATTTTTTTGACTCATCTCAGAGGCGGGCCCCGGTCCGCTCTCTCCATTCCAGATCGGCCATTGCCTGAGACGCAAGTTTTTGCCAAACTGCATCGCTCCCCTCTTTGAGAATCTTGTCCCAATAACCTTTTGCTTCGATATTCCGCCCCTCCCGAAGACAGATATCCCCTATTCGATAGAGGAATCGATCGCGTCCGTCGGGTGCAGCCAGGGAAAGCCCAGTCCGGTATGCTTCGAGCGCCTTTGAGATGTTCCCTGCGCCATGAAAAGCCGATGCTGCGACAAAGTATGCGTCGGCGACAAGAGGCGAAGCAGCCTTTCTTTGCCCCATCTCTTCGATAAACTGCTCCATTGCCCGACCGGCCAGTCTCGACTGTTTTTCAGCCTCGAGGGATTTCCCCAGATAGTAATAACTTTCAGGGAAAGCGGCCTTTGTCTTTGCGTCCTGCAGCCACGCCAGCTCTTCGCGAACCCCTGTCAAATTCCCCTTGCGATATTCGATATCCCCCAGAATTTCTCGAACCCTTGAGGTATCCGCCGTAGCCGGAAAATGCTGCAGGTACTCCCGGGCTGTACTCTCAGCCGTCTTCCAGTCTGCCAGGGCGAGGGCATTGCCAATCATGCGATTATACATATATGGCGCATGGGAAGACGCCCATTCTCGGCGCACCAGCCTGGCAAATAGATGCAGTTCGCCCTGTAATTGTCCTAAGTCTGTATATGCCTTGTCGAGATCCCGAATAAAGTTCTGATCGGAAAGACATTTCTCCAGATATGAGACATGCCCTTCTGCTACATCTATAAGGGTCCCGTCATCATGTGCCGCCACTAAATCGCGGTAGACCACTGGCAGGATATCTTCATGCATGGAATGCGCAATGCTGGCAAAAATGCCTCGTGGGTAGCGCTTTTCATAACTTGACACGGCAGAGAGTGCTTCCATGCTGGGACTGAAGAGTGCATCGAGCAGGGTTGCCTTGAATAATGCCTCTTCCCGTACGAGGAAGTCGCTTGATCCCTGGGCAATCCTCCGGTAATCGTCCCGAAGGGGAGTGTATTCGACACCATCAACAGTGAGAAAACTCCGGTCGGCCAACTTGAGAGCAGCATGACTGGCAGCCTTGTTTTCCGGGAAATATTTTACAACGGTGCGGTAAAGCACAACAGCTTCAATATCTCGTTTTTGCCGTGCAAGGATATCTGCCAGACGCACCATCAGGATGGGAGCGGTCTTTTTTTCTGCATTACTGGCAATCAAACGGGCAAGCAGTTTTCTTCCCGCAGGGAGATCGCCATTTCTCACCAGGGTGTCTGCATAATAATAAGCAGTTCCGGGACTTAACTGCAGAAACTGAGGCCAGAGGCGCTCCCCCTCGCGAAAAAGCTGAAGGGCTCGCGAATAGTCTTGCAGGAGGTAGCGGGCTTCACCGGCGCGAAAAGCTGCCAAAGAGCGGACAGTCGACTCTTTACCCAGAAAGGTTTCGAATATCTGACTGGCTTCAGCTGCAACTCCTTTGTAAAGGGCAGCTTCACCCAACAGAAACAGCCTCGCTTCCTGATCGTTCAATTGCCCGCGAAGCGCCTGACTGTCGGTTGGAACAAACGGGAGGTCAGACTTGAGCACCGGGTCGTACTCGCTGATGAACCTGCCTGCACCATTCCATATGGATTCGCGCCCTTCCGGAAGAGATGGAGCAGTCCTTACTTTTTGGAATGACGGGCCGATATCCAGGGTCAAAACCTCGCCGCATCCATCCAGAACCCGCATCCCTTCAGTTCCATTTTTCAGTGTAATGGTTACAAGCAGAGTTTCTCCACGTTGGGAAACCCAGATACCGCCAATGTGCCGGTCGGCATAGCTGCGAAGCCGACGGAAAAGTGGTCCATTGCTGTTATCGAGGGTAAGTCTGACGCGCTGGGAAGATAGCTCTGTGAAGGTGTGATCCGTTTGGCGGTCTAACTGAAAGACAAGTCGAGTGAATTCCGCATGCGGGCGGATATCAATCCTGCGTAGCCGGGAAGGTATTTCTGCATGTGCATCGGTAATTGCAAAAAGTAGTGGGGCAAGCAGGCTACTGATCAGTATTGATGCTATCAAGAACCGGTGCATGAACAAGACACACCAGGCGCATTCTATCTCAATGGGTCTCTCAACGGTTCTATTTTTGTTACATGTAATGTGTACAGCACTAAACATGGGCAATGTACCGCAGATTGTACCTTGATATGTAATTGATCACTCAACCCGGACATTATGCTGCTTTGAGAAATTTGGTTACTTTGCTTACCAGCTCATTGGCATCATACGGTTTAAGGATAATCTCCTTGGCCCCATATTTGAGAGCCTTCAATACCCCGGTGCGGGTCCACTGGGAGGCACACATGATTATCGGCAGCGGGGATCCCTGGCGCATGGCGTTGATCTTGATACAAAGTGCCAATTCCCTGTCTTCGGTGTCAGCGACGCCAATGACGGCAACCTCGGCATCGTTATTGGCAAAGAGCTCACGAATGTCTGCCTTGAGCGGTGCATCTACCACCGACCATCCAGCGGCACTCAGATACTGTTTCAAGCTTTCACGTGCAAGCTCATCGTCTTCCAGCACCAGAATTGTTTTGCTACCTACATTGATGGTAGCTGGCTTCTCTCCCGCAACAACATCCGAAAGCCCATCCCCAGTTTCTGCGATTTCAGCTTGCTCAGGCTCGGCAGCAGGGGGTTCGATGAGATGCGCCAAAGAAACCGGCATAAGGATGTCGAGACGGTCCATCTCGACACCATCCATATTCATCTGGGAACGAAACAGAACGTATTCGTCATTGAGAATAGGTTCGTCATCAGACATTTCATCAATGCCGGGGATGAATTTCTTGGGAGCATTGAGTTTCAGATGGATTTTCTCGGGGAGACTCGATTTGAAAACCGAGTTGAACGAACCGATGACCTGGTTCATGATCTCGCCAAAGGCATCGACGTCGTCTGCCTCCATGATGGCAAGTTTCCGTTTTTCTGAGATCCTGGGCAGAGGTATCCCCAACAAGAGGCCACTCAGGAGAATGGCATCACGCAGGGAAAATATCATGTAGAACTGTCCGGGATATTCCTCTCGCGTTTCGACACTGGCAACAAATATGGCATCTTCCATGCCGGAAAAATAGCTTATTTTATTGGTATTTAAACTATCATTCTCATCGACTTTCAATTGCTGGCCAAGCAGCATGCTGCTTTCTTCACCCGTCTGAACGAGGGCAGCGTCGATCATTTCTTTGAGTTTAATACTCTTTGCCATGTCAAATTTGCCTTGTCTCTAGTTTTCCTTGCTGAGTTTGAGACCAACCAGAAATCGATCAGATTCATGAGTAAAGGGAATGATCACGCAATCACTGTCAGTCATGGCATTGATTGTATATTCTTCTCCGGAAATCACCGTTGGGATGGAAAGGCTTATGTCGAGCCCTCCCTTGGAGAGGATCTGCTTCACGTATCCACCCAGCATGTTGGCAATTTCACCCAGAGCATCGTTGACATCCTCTCCGACCTCATCAACAACCATTCCCAGCATGTTTGAAGTTATGCAGAGTGCCAGGGGGCGTGGACAGTGTATGGAAAGTATGCCCGTGTAGGTACCGGCAAGTCCAACCATGCCGGTAATGCTGCACTGAAATTTGGTGACCGGCTCGCGTAACGGGAAACAGTCCTGCACGTCCATCATCACCATGGTACCAAAGACCTCTTTCGTAGCATGGATCACGTAACCACGCAGGTCCTCTTCCTGCAAATTGGCCGACTGTGAAACAGCCGTGTTCAGCGTCATAAAAGGCCTCCGAGTTTCTCATTAAGCTGCTCGGGAGTAAAAGGTTTTTTGATACTGTCGCTGGCACCATTATTCATGGCCTCGCGGAGGATGTCTTCTCCCCCTTCGGTCGTGATCATTACTATGGGGACTTTGTTGCCATTAGCTCTCACTTGTTTGATAAATTCCAAACCATCCATGTTCGGCATGTTGATATCGGAAAGGATCAGGTCGACCTTATTGCTCGTAAGGGAATTCAGTCCTTCAATGCCGTCGCCTGCTTCGAATATGTCATCCACAGCAAGGCCTGCCTGTCGCAGAGAACGCGATATGATTTTCCTCATGGTAGATGAATCGTCGACAATCAGAACGTTTGCCATGTCAATGCTCCTCCTTTGGCGTAATGGGGTATGTAAGTATCGTTGTCACTAAATTTGTGTTACCCAGGGTTCAGAACGTAAGTTAGGAATTCAGGACCTGCCGCAACGCAGCGACGTTTCGGGCCAGTCGCGAGAACTCATTGCTGGCACTGATGCATCGATCTGCCATTTCAGCAAGCCCAACCATTCCGGGAGCATTCCGTCCACTCTCTTCCTGGGGTTCGTGGTAACGGATCAAAAGATCCATTGCCTGAAGATTCGACTTGTCTACAGTGTCTTCCATTGTCTTGTACTCTGCAATATCGGCTTCACTACCAGGCAGCTGTCTCATAATCTCCTCCTCCATCCACAATAACTCAATATTCAGGCAATCTGTGCTGACATCCCTATACCACACCTTTATCGTTCAGAAATGGTCCGTATTTTTTATCATTTCCCTGTATATGCTTTATCAACCAGTCCCGTAAAAAATTCATGACATTTTGGGTCAGTGGCATTTTCCCGGCATCCATCTCTTTCTTGATATTGCCGACCTGTGCAACCAGCTGAGTGTGCTCGTTTTTATGGGTTTCGTAATCAGGATAGCCATGGAGCTTCATCAATTGCTCTTCCGTGGAAAAATGAGTCTGGGTATAGGTTATCAGCGACTTCAATACCGGCCCAATCACTTCGCTCCCCTTGCCAACTTTCATGGCGTCGTAAAGTTGATTGATCATGTCGATTAATTTCATGTGCTGATCATCCAACTGCTTAACCCTGACACTGTAGCTGTCATTCCATGTAAGTAACGCCATCCCGATCCATCCTCCTTGATTTAGGTATATGCTTTTCATTCGGCAGCATAGGTTAAAACTTTAGACCATCCAACTCACTGCAACGGAGATTGTGTAATAGTTTCCGGGCTTTTCTGAAAAAGCAAACTCTGTACCATCTTCGGGTCACAGTGGCAGCGGAACATTACTTACACAACACCAAGCTGCAGGGCAAAGAGAATTATCCTCCTGAATCCACAGGAAGCCTGACAATGAAATGACTTCCAGCGCCTTCACTGCTGGCAACCTCAATGTTCCCACCGTGTTCCTCGATAATTGCCTTGCTTATGGTAAGCCCCAACCCGGTACCTTTATATCCCTTTGCCTGAGTCGATCTAAAATACTTGGTGAATATCCTTTCCCGATCTCTGGCAGAAATGCCGATGCCGCTGTCACTGACCGTAATCAGCACTGCAACTCCCTCAACAGTGACACTCACGCGCACCGTTCCTCCGCATCCAGTAAATTTAATCGCATTGCCGATAAGATTGGCAAAGACCCTTTTCAACTGTTTGCCGTCGGCATTGATCATCGGAATACCCGGTGCAATGAAATAGGTAAAGTCAAGGCCATGGGCCTCAGCATCCCTGGCGTGCTCCTGACAGCACTCCTCCATGAGTTCTGTCAAATTGCACGATTCACTCTGAATCTGCATAAGCCCCATATCAAGTCGGTAAGAATCCAGTATATCTTCGATCATTCCCAGTAACCGTCTGCCATTCCGCTCGATTTCCGAGAAATACTGCTGTGCCTGTTCACCCTGTTGCCCATCCGCGTCATTTTTCAAGGCATCAAGATACCCGAACATGACGGTAAGGGGTGACTTGAGATCGTGAGTCATGGCTGCCACGAATTCATCGCTCCGGCGGCGCTCCTGACGTTCCGTTGAAATATCCCGCAACTCAAACATATCTCCGATACAGGAACCGTCGCCGCACAGCACCGATGTTGCCTTGGCCTGGATCACCAGACCATTTATTGCCATCTCAATCGGGATATCGCGACAGTTTTCACTCAGCACCTTATAGATAGCTGTACGTAACGGCAGCATATACACACACTTACCAATGACCGCATCTCTTCCAACCTGCAGGATCTGCTCTGCTTTGTGGTTCAGGTAGCGAACCACACCTTCTCCATCAACGAGAACAATCCCGACGGAAAGGTTTTCCACCAAAGGATCTGTTGAGATGGCGGCAAAATGCGCTTCAACGTGCCTGCTCATATGCCGCATATCATGCTCTAACCGTGCGTATTCCATACTCTCTCGTATCGGGAAGGCAAGCGTGCGACTTGAGGAAAAGTTTCCATGTTTACGTGCTCATGCCTGCCCTGCACTGTCGCAAGATCTCTATTATTCAATAACATACCGAGCGCACTGATTTGACGTTGCTCCATTGCCATGGTAAAGATGTATGGATATGCTGATCCGACCCCTGTGAGGCACCCATGCTGAAAGCCTATTTGTCATCATTGCGAAAAACCATGGTCCTTATGATTTCATTCGGCCTTGCCATGGGTATCATCTTCCCTTTTTATTCGGCCCTCTTCTTTGGTTCCCGTGCATTCACCCCCTGGTATATCGCAGGCTGCCTCATTGCTGGACTGCTGGTCGGGCTGTTTTGCTGGTACATTATCAAGCAGGCGCTCAAACTGCAGCTGGAACGTCAGTTCAGTGCCATCTCCGGCCTTGTCGGGACTATCGACGATGACAAAACGCGTGCAAGCAAGGATGAGCTGGAGCTCATTCAATCCCGTTGCGACATGCTCCTCAAACGCATGCGGGAGATGATGACGAATGTGAAATGCATTACCGATGCGTTTCTCATCAAATACCGTCAACTGGAAGAAAGGTCGCAAGTGATCGTCTTTGGCAATGACAAACAGCTTGCCAAGGAACAGGAAAATCTCCAGTCAATGGAACAGTTGACCGATTTTTTTGGCATCCTGCTCAAGGAAATCGAGGAACTGACCCTGAGGAGTGACGAGCGTGCTTCGATTACCGCGGAGATGAGCGCAACCACCGACGTTATTGCCGAAAACATCAGAGAGTACTCGGATACCGTCACCAATACCTCTTCATCCATTGAGGAAATGGCTGCAAGCATCAAAGAAATCTCGGCGAATATAGAGGCCCTTTCATCATCGACAGAACAGACCTCCAGCTCCATTCAGCAAATCAGCTCGGCCATCAACAACGTCCGCGACAATACCCAAAAGGCCGTTGAGAGCTCCGTCAACGTGAGGATGCTGGCGCAGGACGGCATGCGGGCAATGTCGGCGACGTTGAAAGCCATGCATGAAATTGAACAGAACAATGAAGAATCATATAATGCCATCAGCCGGCTGGCTGTTCATTCCGCGCGAGTGGGCGAATTCGTAAAGGTGATCCAGGAAGTAGTGGAGCAGACCAATCTCCTCTCCCTGAATGCGTCCATTATTGCCGCACAGGCCGGAGAGCGGGGCAAGGCCTTCGCCGTTGTTGCAGAAGAGGTAAGATCTCTGGCCCACAGGACCTCGGCATCGGCAACCGAGATCCAGGAACTGGTGAAAAACATCCAGAAGGAAACTGCCTCTGTCCAGCGCGCGATTGCTCAGGGGAAGGACAGGGGCAAAGGTGGGGTTAAAATATCCGCAGTTACCAGTGATGCACTGGCAAAGATCGAATCGACCTCAACTGAAGTGGCTCAGATGATCCAGAAGATTGCCGCCTCAACCGTCAAGCAGGCGGCAGGCAGCAGGGTTATCAGCGAAGAAGCGGACAAGAATCTCGAGCGGGTCAGACAGGTAACCAGGGCGGTCAAGGAGCAGGAGCGTGGCACCATGATGATCGTTGAGGCTCTGGAAAATCTGCGGGAACTCTCCCACAGGATCATCACCTCAACCCGGGAACAAACCCAGGGGAATCGCCTTTATTTACACAACATACTGAATGACAACGAGAAAATTAAGCTACTGCACTCTACTGCCTTGAAACAGCATGCACTGGTCGAGGAGCTCAAGACAAACATTGGCGAATCAGGCTTCCTGATGCAGGACAACGTATTCAATGGCCAACAGATCATGCAGCAGATCAGTGCTCTCATCAATGAAATCTACCTGTTGCAACAGGCACAGCTCCCCATATCCCATCCGGCTATCGAAACACCGGCGCCTCCCATAGGATTGGGGCATCAATCCAGTGAACCTGTCATTATACCTGAAGCCCAAGAATTCTGACCAGTTCTGCCAGCATCTTCTCCTTCAGCGAATAGCATACCCGCGCCCCGTCACGACGTGCATCCAGTATCCCGTGCTCTTTCATCACCTTCAGATGCTGGGACACTACTGCCTGGGGGAGTCCGAGACACTCCCATATTTCCTTTACGCAGGCGCACCCACCGGCAAGCCCAGCGACGATCCTCAGACGGACCGGGTGCCCCAGCGTTCTGAGCAGCAACGCCCTCTGTTCCACGGTTGCATCAGGTGTTTTCATAGTGTCATCACCGCTCAATGGGATAGCCGTTGCGATACCAGCCAACCAGTCCGTCAACCATGTTGTAAACCTCTCCATATCCGCGGTTCACCAAATACTTTGCCACCAGATTGGAGCGCGACCCGACCGCACAGTAGACAAGGATCGGTCGATTCTTTGGCACCTCGACAAGCCGCCGTTCGATTTCGCTTAAGGGAATAAGCATCCCGCCTTTCATCCGTGCCTGACGAAACTCCTCGGGGGTGCGGACATCCAGCAGATAGACGTTCTTTTTTTGTTCGATGATCCTTTTCGCTTCAACGGACATGACGTTGCGATAGCCAGCACCCAAAGCAGCGGTAACCGTGGCGATCAACAGAAGGAAAATCGCAAGAATGTTGCGCATGAATCAAATCCTCTCAGCAGAATTTATATAATTTCCAGACTCGTCCCCACCTGTGCGGCGAGAAACTGTCCGGGGAATTCCCGGTGGAGTCTGGCGGCAGCAGTGAATCCGGTGCAGTGGGTGCCATAGATCTTCCTCACCCGGAATTCTCTCAGTGCGGACACTGTGGCATCAAGCTGCTGAGCCGAACTGAACCCCAGATGGGTACCACCTATAACCGCCTGCACTTCTTGAACACCGGTCAGTTCGCGTGCAGCCCGGATGGTATTGATCAGACCGGCATGACAGCATCCCAGGACCAGCGTTAATCCACGCTCCCCCTTGATGATCAGCGACTGGTCGTCAATCAGCTCATCGCGAAGGTTGCCGAGCGGATCGGCGTACAGTCCCGTATCCCCGATCTCGAATGCAGTGCTGCGGCAAACCTCGCCGGTGAGGAACACCCCGGGAGCAATCCCGCGAAAGGTAGAGCAAAGGTCAAAGTCTGCCCCGAGGACCCGGAGGAAATCCTCGCTGAACGGGATTCCGAGCGGCACCGCTTCGCCGGTATCCTTGACCCGGTAACGAGGCGCAAAAACACCTGGATGGGCATAGACCGGCCTCTTTCCCGTCAACTGCAGCAGTTGTCGCAGACCACCTGTATGGTCATAATGCCCATGCGAAAGCACAACCGCGCTGATCGAGCGGAGGTTGCGGTTCATCCGCAACGCGTTATGCAACAGGGTTTCGCCGCCACCCGTGTCGAACAGCAGGGAGCCGCCATCCCATTCGATCAGCGCGGAAAAACCATGCTCCCCCAACGTACCGGCGATGGGGCCGACGGTGTTATCACAGAGGATCGTTACCCTGGCGCTCATTTCTGGCAACAATCATTGGGAAACCGGGGGACGCCCAGCTTGTCAAGGATGTTGAACAACGGGCAAAACTGGGTAAACCCTGACTGGAACAGGTTCAGTCGGACAAAACCGGTAACCCAGAGCCAGTTCGGGTTGTGAAAGTGCGCTAAAAGCAGCGAAATCAGGACAAATGCCCCGGCAACTATTCGGACAATACGCTCGATGTACATGAGAAACTCCTCTCTACGATCTCGACAGCATATCTGCTATCTTGCCTGCGACTTCGCCGGTCAACACCGGGCAGGCGCCTTTGTGATTGGACCTGATGATCTTGCAGCACGTCACGTCATATTTTTCCTTGAACCAGGCATGCAGTTCACGCGTCAGATGGGTTATTCGCTTTTTGTCCTCCTTCAGCACCAGCCCTATCGCAACGGTTCCCGCCGCAACCGCACCACAGACGCAACCGGAGCCTGAACCGCCACCAAATCCGCTAACCATCTGCACCACATCGTCAGGAAGTTCGGGACGAAAGTGCTTTTTGATCGTGAACACCACAGCCTCGGCACAGTGCATTTTCCCGGAGCGATACAGAGCCTCTGCCTCCAGCTGGCAGAGTTCCGCCAGAGCAAGATCTTCCAGGTCCGCCTGTTTCTTCTTGAACCAAATCATCCTACCTCCGTCATTTCGTCATTCTTTACTGCATGTCGTTCCTTCCAGCTCTGCACAAGATAATACAGGATGGGAATCGTCACCCGCGACAGCGTCGTCGACGCAATCTCACCACACATGAGGGCAATGGCCAGCCCTTGGAATATCGGGTCGAAAACAATGACGAAGCTGCCGACAACGACTGCTGCCGCAGTCAGGAGCATGGGACGGAACCGGACCGCGCCAGCCTCGATGATGGCCTGATCGAGGGGGAGCCCTTCACGGCGCTTCATCTCGGCAAAATCGATCAGGATGATGGAGTTTCTGACGATAATCCCTGCCAAAGCAATAAAACCGATCATGCTCGTAGCGGTAAAGAAGGCGCCGAAGAGGGCATGACCAGGCAGAATGCCGATCAGGGTAAGCGGGATGGGCGCCATGATCACCAACGGCGTGGTAAAGTCCCGGAACCAGGCAACGACCAGGATGTAAATGAGTACCATTACGGCAGCAAACGCTACCCCAAGATCGCGAAATACTTCATAGGTGATATGCCACTCGCCATCCCACTTGAGACCCGGTTTTTCCTCGCTCCACGGCTGTCTTGACGCAAGCTGCTCGATCTTGTAGCCACCAGGAAGGGGGATGGCGGCAATCTCTTTCTGCATCTTGAGGATGGCATACACCGGAGCTTCGATCTCACCGGCTACGTCACCAATCACATAGACGACATTTTTCAGGTTCTTCCGGTAAAGCGACTTTTCTTCGGTTCCGCGTATCGGCCGCACCAATTGGGATAATGGCACCATCCCCTTCGGTCCGGGGAGTTGGATCGACGAGAGTCCCGCCACAGAGCTGCGGTCTGCTACGGGGAGACGCAGATTCAGGGTTACCGGTTCTTTTTCCCGAGCCACATGCAGGAGACCCGCATCCATCCCGCCGAGGGCAAGCCCCAAGGAACTGGCCACATCTTCGGCAACGATACCGTTCAAGGCGGCCTTCTCCCGGTCGACCGCAAAGGTCACCTTGGCTTGATCATCCTCGCGATACCAGTCAACGTCCACTACCCCTGCGGTCTTTATGAAGATATCCTTCACCTGTCGGGCAATATCAGCCCGCGTGGCGTCATCCGGCCCATACACCTCTGCCACCAGAGTCGAAAGCACCGGAGGTCCTGGAGGTATCTCGGCGATCTTGACCCGTGCCCCATATTTATCGGCAATCTTCTTGAGCAGCGGCCGCACCTTCTTGGCGATGTCGTGTGACTGTTCTTTCCGGTCTGCCTTGGGGGTCAGGTTCACCTGGATATCGGCCAGGTGCGGGCCTTTACGCAGGTAATAATGCCGGACCAGGCCATTGAAATTGAACGGAGAATTGACCCCGACATAGGTCTGGAAATCGGTCACCTCCGGAACGGTCCGCAACGCATCGCCCATTTCGGCAGCCACCCTCGCCGTAGCCTCCAGCGGGGTACCGTCCGGAGTATCGATGATCACCTGCAGTTCGTTCTTGTTGTCGAACGGGAGCATCTTGACCGTGACCAGCTTGAAGTAAATCAGTGAACAGGCTGCCAGAAGCAGTATAACAACGCTGGCAAGAAAGCCATACCTGAGCGGCTTTTTGTGGATCAGCGCATCCATCACCTTCCGATAGAAAGCGGTCAGTTTCGAGTCGTCCGGCGCCTCGCCGCTGTCAGCATGGTGCTCTCCCTTCATCAGCCGATAGGCAAAATAGGGGGTCACGATGAACGCAATGAACATGGAGAGCAGCATGGCCATGCTGGCCCCCACCGGGATCGGCCGCATGTACGGGCCCATCAGCCCGCCGACGAATCCCATGGGCAAAATCGAGGCAATGACGGCAAAGGTCGCCAGCACGGTTGGGTTGCCGATCTCGTCCACGGCCCGGATCGCACCCTCCAGCGGCTTGAACTTGGTCGTGGTGAAGTAGCGGTGGATGTTCTCGACCACGACAATGGCGTCATCAACCAGGATGCCGATGGAGAATATCAGGCAGCTCGTTGTTCTTTTCCTTTGCCGTCTCTCCATAGTTTCGGGTCACCGTGACCTGGACATCTGCTGGGATGATCTTCCCCTTCAGAAACTCCACCTTTTTCATCAGATCTTCTGCTACCCAGGTGGCGTTGGCTCCCGTCCTCTTGGCAATCGATATTGTGACGGCAGCATAGTCCTTATGGGGATTCCCCTGCAGCCCCTTGGTCACTGCAGCCGGCCCAAGCCCGAAAAAGACATAGTCTTTGGATTCTGCAACACCGTCTTTGACAGTGGCAACATCCTGAAGATAAATCGGTTTGCTGTCGCGAACCGCTATCACCAGATGCTTTACGGTTTCCACATCCTGCAGGAACTGGCCTGCATGTACCAGCATTTCGCGATTGTCGCCACTGAAAGATCCCGACGCACTGCTGGCATTCCCTTTGTGCAGCGCAGCCGCAACCTCCAAGGGCGATATGCCTCTCGCAGCCAGTTTTCCGCTGTCGAGAACAATCCTGACTTGCCTGGAAAGGCCGCCGGTAACCTGCGCTTCGGCAACATTATCGCCCTTCTTCAGCTCTTCGCAGATCTCTTTTGCCACACTGCGCAGCATGGTGTGATCATACCGATCGGACCAGAGCGTCACCGCCAGGATCGGCACGTCATCAATAGATTTCGGGGCAACTAGCGGCTCGCCGGCTCCCGGAGGGAGCAGCTTCCTGTTGCTCATGACCTTGTTATAGAGCTTGACCAGCGACCGCTCCATGTCTTCGCCGACCAGATAGCGGACCGTTATGATCCCCATACCGGGCCGGCTCATGGAATAGAGATATTCAACACCTTTGATTTCCCAGAGTTTTCTTTCGAAGGGCGTTACGACGCGTTCCTGCACCTCGGCAGGCGTTGCCCCAGGAAGCGGCAAAAAGATGTCGATCATCGGCACAACGATCTGCGGCTCTTCCTCCCGCGGGGTCATCTTTATCGCAAAAATGCCGAGCAGCAGGGATGCAATGACAATCAACGGAGTCAATTTGGAATTTATGAAGGCGCGGGCGACCTTGCCTGCGAACCCGAGGTCACGCATGATCTATTCCACCTTTCCACCGTCGGAAGCCTTCTCTACGCCGCTCACCACGATCCGCTCACCGTCGCTGAGCCCGGCAAGGATTTCAATCTGTTCGCCAATCTGCCTGCCTGCCTTTACCAACCGCATTCTGATGATATTCTGCTGATCAACTACCCAGACCAAATTCAGTGCACCACGTTCCACCAGCGCCTTTTTCGGCACCACGATCCCTTTGACACTCCCTACCGGAACGAACACCTTCCCGTAGGAACCGGAGCGAAGTCCTTTTCCAGCTACGGCAACCTTTACGGTAAAGGTTCTGCTGGCCGGATCGATAGCAGGAACGATCTCCACAACCCGCCCGGTTTCAGGAGCAGTCATCCCGTCCATCACGACCTCGATGGCCTTGCCGGTGCTGATCCGTCCCTTCAGGGTTTCGGGGGCCTGCACCTCAAGGAGGAAGCCACCTTCGCCTTCCACCGTCATGAGCGGCATCCCGGGGAATACTGTTGCCCCGCGGTCTATGGCCTTGTTCGTGATCATTCCCGCAAGCGGGGCGATCATTTTCGTGTAGGCAGCAACGGTGACTGCCGCGCGGGCACTCTCACGAGCCTGTACCAAACGTGACTCGGCCCGGGAGACTCCTTGCGCCGCAACCTCCTGTTCGGACTGGCGTGTTTCATATTCCTGCCGCGTCACAGCCTGCTCGGAAAAAAGCCGGCTGTACCTTTGGAACGTGGCGTCGGCCAACTTCCTGCGCGACAGCGCCTCATCAAGCGCCCGCCGGGCCTCTTCAACGCCGGCCTGGGCTGCTGCTGCACTTGCCAGGGTTTCCACTGCCTCAATGCTTCCCAGAACCTGCCCTTTGCGGACCCGATCCCCCTCTTTCACCATCAGAGCGGTTACGGTCCCGGCAACCCGCGCAGCTATAACCGAGCTGTTCACCGCCTTGACGGTTCCGACCATTTCCAGACGCTCGGAAACATCCTGAACGTGGACCGTATCGACAACCAGCCCCTTTACCACTGCCGGGGCAGCCGGCACGGCACGGTCATGCTCTTTCGTGCAGCCGGAAGTCAACATCAGCATCCCTGCGAACAGCACGACATTCATTACGCCAGAGCGTAGCATCATCTGACAACCTCCTTGAGGAACAGCCCGGCGCTATGGTAGACACGCGCATTGGCAAGCGCATAACCGGCTTCGTTATCAACCAGCTGAGCCCTGGCCCGGTTGAGTGCTGTCTGGGCGTCGAGGGTCTCGACCGTTGTGGCAAGCGCATTCTCATAGCGCTTGTTGACCAGCCTGACCATCTCCTCCGCATCCTTTACCGCACGCTGCGCTACTTCCAACCTTTTTATCGCCTCTTCTCGACGCAGCATCGCTTCATTGACCTGTAGTACGGCATCCCGCCGACGTTCGGCGAGATACGCACCCACGGCATTGCGAGCCGCCTGGGCGCGTGACACCTCACTATTTCGCCTCAACCCATCAAAAAGCTCCCACCGAAGGTTCGCGCCAAGCATCCAGCTATCGTTGTCACGCCCCAGGGGCACATCACGGTCATTCATCTGATAAGAGGCTCCGGCATAGACGGTCGGCCAGTAGCTCCCACGCGCAAGGGAAACACTCGCTTCGGACTTGGCAAGCTGCGCTTCCAGCTCCTGCAGGTCTCTCCTGCCCGAAAGTGCGGTTTCAACGAGCTCCTTGCCGTCAAGCGTGAGATCATGGGCGGTTACCGTATCTGCAATGTCGGGAGCTGTGCCGGCCGGCAGACCGATTACCTGCCCCAGGCGCAACCGGGCAAGGGCAAGGTCGTTAACCGCCGTAATCTTCTGCTGTTCGATTTCAGCCAGGAATGTCCCGATGCGCAATTCGTCGAACTTGAGGCCAAGCCCGGCTGCATTGCGGACGGCTGCCAGCCGTTGATGCTCGCGCGCGTCGGACAC
The DNA here is from genome assembly GCA_016223015.1 of Geobacter sp. Taxonomy (GTDB): domain Bacteria; phylum Desulfobacterota; class Desulfuromonadia; order Geobacterales; family DSM-12255; genus Geoanaerobacter. The sequence goes on from JACRPV010000033.1 coordinate 27,072, forward strand.
GGCCTTTTCGACAACCGATACATAAGCCCTTGCCCGTTGGACAGCCAGGTATGCACCATAAACCTGAAAGGCAACTTCCTGGCGACGTTGCTCAAAGGCATGGGAGCGGGATACATACTCCTGCTCCGAGACGGCCTTTTCCCGTGCAATCCCGACATCAAAGAGCGGCTGTTCCAGGGTGAGTGAAGTCTGAAAGTCTCCTGTGGTCGGTGGATGATTCAGATCACCGGCCAGAGAAAACCTCCCCTCGTCAAGCCGCATCATGAAGGCCTTTGTCGGAGAATTGGTAATCCCCGCCCGCTCTTCGAACGTAACTTTCGGCAGATACCGCGAACGGCTGACAGCCATACCTGACTCTGCAGCACTTTGTTCATAGTGAGCAGCCTGCAGAAGGCTGTTGTTCTCCAGGGCCAGCTCGATAGCCTGCCTGAGCCCGAGACTCCCCTCATCACCCATCGCAGCACCGCCAAAGAGCAACACCAGAGCCCCTGCAGCCAGAAATCTGATCACGTCATTCACCTCGTTTACCGATCGTCGATCACGCAAGTACAATATATATTGTTTTGTATATATATTCTTGCGGTCATATTGTCAACTGGAAAGTTATCGAGCATTTCGACAATTTTCAAGAATAATATTGCAGGCTAATGGAGATTACCCGTGAATTGACCAGAGCAGATTTGGTTGACAAACCTCCGGTCGGGTTCTAGACTGCGCGCAGGCACTGAAGGGATTGCGTGTGTTCAACAAGGAATTGTGGAAAAAACGTTTCAGGGAGATTCTCTCTCTGGACAGCCATCCGGGACATATTTCAGCTGGATTCGCCGTAGGGGTGTTCATCAGCTTGTTTCAAGCTGGGGCAGATGCTCCGTGGACTCCCCCCCCTTGAATTCCATTTCAAAAGCATTGCATGGCATCACCTCAAGACCCATGCCGCATCGCTCCTGATCGGCACTTCGGTCCTTGGCTTTGCAGCCGCAATTGTCGCGTACTTTACCTGCTATTACCTGGTCGTGCGATTTAGGAAAAAGGATGAAACCCTGGCAGAACTAACCAGGGAAATGGAAGAGGTAGGAGATGAAATTGATGAATAGGGGAAAGGGTTACCGTAGAATACCGTGAGGGCTAATTACCCAGGAACGGGCTCATGACCAGATATGCCATCCCACCAACAATGGCCGATGCCGGAATGGTGAGAACCCAGGCGACCAGAATCCTTCCAGCCACATTCCAGTTTACCGCCGTGAGACGCTTCGAAAGGCCTACCCCGAGAATGGCCGATGTGATGACATGGGTGGTGCTGACCGGCATACCGATCGACGATGCCCCGAGAATGACCCCTGCCGACGCCGTCTCCACACAGAAACCGTGAACAGGCTGCAGTTTCACGAAGTCCTTCCCGACAGTCTTGATGATCCGCCAGCCTCCACCATCAGTACCAAGCCCCATCGCCACAGCACAGGCAATCTTTACCCAGGTCGGGACGTCAAATGAGGGCAATGCGCCATAGCTGACCAGCGCCATGGTGATGACCCCCATGGATTTCTGGGCATCAGCGGTACCATGTGAAAACGCCATGACCGCGGCCGAAAGTATCTGCAGCTTGCGAAAACCATTATTGAGCCCACGCGGGGCTGAATTTTTGAAGCACCAGAGCAGGATCACCATAAAGATGAATCCGATGATGGTGCCCACAACCGGCGAGAGCACCAGGGAGAGCACAATTTTTTGCAGCCCGCCCCAATGCAGGACAGAAGCACCGTCATGGGCGATAACCGCTCCGATGAGCCCGCCGATAATGGCATGGGAAGAGGATGAAGGCATGCCATAATACCAAGTAATCAGGTCCCAGATAATGGCGCCCATAATGCCGGCCAAAACCACCATTTGGGTAACATGGTTGGCATCGACAATACCTTTGCCGATAGTGGTAGCAACCTTTGTGGAAACCATTGCCCCGGCAAAATTCAGTCCGGCTGCCATGACAATTGCGGCCTTGACCGACAGAGCCCGTGTCGAAACGCACGTAGCAATTGCATTTGCAGTATCGTGAAACCCGTTGATGTAGTCGAATGCCAGGGCAGACAGCACCACGAGGCAGAGCATGAGGAATGCGGTATCAAGCATTCTTTACCACCACACTTTCGAGTATGTTGGCAGCATCTTCGCATTTATCCGTGGCCCGTTCCAAGGTCTCGTAAATCTCTTTCCACTTGATTAGCTGGATAGGATCCTTTTCTTCGTCGAACAGTCGGCTGATTGCCTCGCGACAGACGCGATCCGCCTCATTCTCCAAGGCGTTTACCTCGACGCAATATTCCGCTATGGGCTCGAGCTTCCCACCCAACAGGGCAACCGCTTTATCGATGGTCTGGCACGACTTGAGGATCAGAAAGGCCAGCTCTTTCGCCTCTGCGGTCGGCTTTTCCACATTGTACATGACGAAGCGCTGGGCAGAGGCATCAATCAGATCAAGGATGTCATCGAGTGCCGACGACAAGGCATAGATATCTTCGCGGTCAAATGGAGTGATGAAGCTCTTGTTCAGCTTCTTGATGATATCGTGAGTCTGGGAGTCTCCCTTGTGCTCCACATCCTTGATCCGGCGCTGACTCCCGACTGGGTCCTCGAAATGGTCCATCATATCCTTGAGGAGTTGCGCTCCCTCGATTATGTTCCTGGTCATCTCCTTGAACATGGCAAAAAACTTCTCATCTTTGGGAATGAGTCCGAACATGACATCCTCCGTTGCAGGTTGGCAACTGTAGCCGTGCAATAAAACCGAATATACTTATCACAATAATGGAACCATTGCTACATCTATGTTACACCGTTTATCGATGAAAGTACGGCCAGGCAAATAATCGGGCAGACCTTGCTTTTCCTGATTCAGTAGTCTAAGCTGTCCATGCACCCCCCAAGGAGAGCCAAATTCCATGAACCCGCTTCACGCAACCATTCTCGGTGCCCTGCAAGGGCTCACCGAAGTTTTGCCCATCAGCAGTTCAGCCCACCTGATTTTAGTCCCCTGGCTTCTCCACTGGCAGGAATCAGGCATCACTTTTGACGTCGCCCTCCACCTGGGGACTTTACTGGCTCTCTGCGCCTACTTCTGGCGGGATATCCTGGAACTCGGGCTCAATTTCTGTGATTCATTTTCTACAAATGGGCGCAGAAGCAGTGCGCAACGCCTCCCCTTCTATATCATTGTCGGCACCATTCCGGCAGCCGTTGTCGGAAAGCTTTTCGAAGAACCCATCGAAGCCATCTTCCGAGCGAGCCCCATGCTCATTGCAATCTTCCTGGTCGGCTTCGGCATTCTGCTCGCCTTTGCCGACACGATAGGGGCAAAACGCTGGAAAATGGAGCGGGTCACCTTGGGTGCAGCCATCACCATAGGCCTGGCCCAATGCCTGGCCCTTGTCCCCGGAGTCTCCCGCTCCGGGATAACCATAACGGCAGCGCTTCTCCTTGGATACACCCGCGAAACTTCTGCCCGCTTTTCCTTTCTCCTCTCGCTTCCCATCGTTGCCGGGGCTGGTATCCTGAAACTGGGGCATCTGATCAGGCATGGCATGCCGGCAGGGGAACTCCCCTCATTGATCATCGGCATCGCTGCTTCAGCCATTTTCGGCTACGTGAGTGTGGCATTCCTCCTCAAATATGTGCAAAAGAATTCGCTCTATCCATTTGTCTGGTACAGAGTGCTGGTAGGCTTTGGCGTAATCGGATACCTGTTTTTCTTCCATTAGGCTCCTGCGTTAAAGGGGACGAAGATGTCAGGTGGGATCAAGGGATGGCCCGAAGGCGAGCGGCCACGGGAACGATTGATCAGGCAAGGCTCTGAAGGTTTAAGCGATGCCGAGTTGCTTGCCCTCATTCTGCGAACCGGCGATCACGCAGCCAAACAGAGTGCAATCGACCTGGGCAGGCAACTGCTCAAGGAGTTCGGCGACCTGCGCAGTCTCGGCAGTGCGAGCATAGCGGAAATCTGCCGCGTCAAGGGGATCGGTCCTGCCAAGGCGGTTTCAATCAAGGCCGCAATCGAAATTGCCAACCGCTGTACAGCCCGCACTCTGTCGGATGGTGACCGGTATACCTCGCCGGCACAGGTTTTTGAACATTACTACCCCCACTTCCGTGAGCGCCGGAAAGAGTATGTGCATGCCCTGCTCCTGGATGGCAAAAATCGGGTCATGCGGAATCTACAAATCTCCGAAGGATCGCTCAACCAAAGCATCGTTCATCCCCGCGAAGTCTTCAACCCCGCCGTCCGCGACTCAGCAGCCGCCATCATCATCGTCCACAATCATCCCTCAGGCGATCCGACCCCCAGCCGCGAAGATCTGGAATTGACCCGTCGGCTCAAGGAAGCGGGCGAACTGATGGGAATTCGCCTCCTCGACCATGTCATTATCGGTGACGGCAGTTATGTCAGCCTTGCTGACAAAGGATTGCTTTAAGGGGAATTCTCCTTTACCTCCTCAGCAGGTTCTATCCTAGCGCACACCGGACACCCTTGCATTGCGAGGGGCATTTCCAGGTGACACGCGGACAAAAGTTCACTGTTGCGAAAGATCTCCGTTGTACTCCCATCCGCCTCTATCTTGCCATCCTTGATGACAATGGTTCGCGGACAGATATCCAGGACCAGGTCAAGATCATGGGTAGCCACTATCTTGGTATGATGAAAATCCGCAAGTAACTTGATGAGTTGACGACGGCCAAGGGGGTCCAAACCGGTTGTCGGTTCATCCATCACGAGAATATCAGGCATCAATGCCAAAACCGTGGCAATGGCAGCGCGTCGCTTTTCTCCCCCGGACAGGCGGTACGGCGGGCGGCCAGCCAGGTGTTCTATTCCGACTTTTTGCAGAGCTTTCCTGACCCGTTCATCAACCTCCTCCCTCGGTAATCCGAGGTTGGCAGGACCAAAAGCCACATCCTCGCCAACCGTCGGCATGAACAGCTGATCATCAGGGTCCTGAAAAATCATTCCCACAGTACGGCGCACCTCAGCCAGAGTCGCCCGGGTCACCGGGAGATCGCCGATGCGTACCTGCCCCATACTGGCCATCAGTATGCCGTTAAGGTGCAGGAGCAGGGTCGATTTCCCGGCTCCGTTGGCACCCACCAGAGCAACCGACTCCCCATGGGTGATACGGAACGAAATCCCGTTCAAAGCCGTTGTCCCATCGGGATAGTTGTAGCAGAGATCCTTTACTTCAACCAGGTGATGGCTCACAGCATTACTCCCGAAATCAGTTCTCCCAGCAGGGAAGCAACATTCACTACCCGAAACAGGAGAAAGAGCGTGGCCCAGCATGCCACAAAAAGAAAATCAAGCAGACCGAACCGCAAGGGCCGGCGGGGAGGGAATTCGCCGCGAAACCCTCGTGACAGCATGGCCTGATAGATCCGTTGTGCCCTTTCGAAGGTCCTGAGAAGCAGGTGGCCGACAAGCGAGGCGTAGACACGCATCCCCAGACCTTTCCCGGCAAAGGAACGAAGTGACCGTGCTCGAGCCATCCTCCCCCCTTCTGCCGACAATACGAACAGATAGCGATAGAGAAACAGCAGCTGAACTGCAAACACGCGGGGCATCCCCAGACGTTCGAGGGCAAGACAGACATCACTGAATCCGGTTACCGCAATCAGGATAAACGCAGCAAGGACCGTGAGGCAAAAACGTATTACCATTGAAAAATACGACAACCACCCTCCGGTCACTGCAACGTTACCGATGCTTCCGACAATAGTTTGGTCATAAATCGGATTGAAAAATCCCATGACGAGAATGAACGGCAGGAGAAGCAGCACCTTGCGGGCCAGGAATGTCGCTGAAATCCCTCCCACGGACATCATGACCACGGGAAAGATGAAGAAGGGCAGCAGGGCTGAAAGTTGGTATTTGTCGAAGGAGACCACCGCAACCATGAAAGCAAGGGTTGTCAGGATTTTTGCGCGGGGGTCGAGCCGGTGCAGAAATGAATCTTTTGCTGCCAGGGTGTCCAGCAAGCCGATCTCCGGCATGATACTGACCAGCTTCCCCATCGGGCCCTTTCACTATGCAACATCCCTTCCACTTGAAACAGAAGGAATCAGAGGATGTACGACGTTTACCAGTGGAACACTCCGCGTTCCAGGTACAGAAAACAATAGCTTAGAGAGAATCGACCGACAACGCATGTGAAAACGTAACACCGACAGTGAGTTACGTAGCACAAACTCATAAACCATGCGGTGATGGATGTCAAGGAGTGAGATTGCAGAACTCCCAGACTCTGGCAATCACTTCAGAGCCCTATAGATTGAGAAAAGACTGCAAAAGGTGAGCAGGTTGCGGGCGACTGAACAGATATCCCTGCCCCTGTTCGCACCCAAGTTCTCGCAGAAGCCGCAGGTGCTCTTCGGTCTCAATCCCTTCCGCGATCACCTCCAGGCTCATGCTGTGGGCAAGGGCAATGATGGCAGCGGCAATGGCCGCATCATTGGCATTCTCTGAAATATCCCGGATGAACGACTTGTCGATCTTGAGCCGACTGATGGGAAAGTGCTTCAAGTGACCCAGGGACGAATATCCGGTACCAAAATCATCAATGGCAAGCATCACTCCCATGTCATTGAGCTCTTCCATGGTCCGGACCGCTGCTTCAACGTTCCCCATGATCATGCTTTCGGTTATCTCCAGTTCCAGACAGGATGGGTCAAAACCAGTTTGCTCCAGGGCCTGGGCAACCACTTTAGACAGATTCCCATATCGGAACTGTCGGGGGGAAATATTCACTGCCACGCGAAACGGCACCCCACCCCGTTGCTGCCATGACTTGCCTTGCTGGCAGGCAGCATGAATGACCCATTCGCCAAGGGGTACGATCAAGCCGTTGTCTTCGGCAAGGGGAATGAATCGGTCCGGCATCACAACACCCCGTACCGGATGTTGCCAGCGAACGAGCGCTTCCATACCGACCAGGGCTCCAGTGGCCAAGCCCAATTGGGGTTGAAAGTAGAGCATGAACTGTTCGTGGTCCAGCCCCCGGCGGAGTTCTCCCTCCAGGTCAAGCATTTCACGGGTCCGCCGGTTCATGTTCGTGGTGTAAAACTGATAATTGTTGCGCCCATTTTCCTTGGCGGAATACATGGCAATATCGGCGCATTTCATCAAACCGTCCACATCGGTACTGTCAGAAGGAAACAGGGTAATGCCGATACTGATGGATATATACAATTCATGCCCACCGACCACGATCGGTTGTGCCAGAATGCCTATCAGCTTCTGGGCAACCATGGCGGCATACCGTGCATCCTCGATCTCTTCCAGAATGATGACGAATTCGTCCCCGCCCAGCCTCGCAACTGTATCGGTCTCACGCACCCAGTAACTGAATCGCTTAGCAACCTCGCGCAACAACAAGTCACCGATCTCATGACCGAGAGAATCGTTGATATTCTTGAATCTGTCCAGATCGATAGACAGCAACGCCACCAACCGGTCATAGCAGAGAAGTCTATTGGGAAGTTCGGTAAGATTGTCATGATGGGCGAGAAAAAAGAGTCTCTCTTCATTTTCCCGAAGGAGGGTTTCTGCCAGCTTTCTCTGCGAAATGTCGCGGATGACCAGGAGTTCTGCCGGCTGCCCCTGCCATACCGTGCGGGCACACGTGACCTCGACGGGTATCGTCACCCCATCCCCTCTGAGCACTTCACACTCAAAGACAGGTTCAACCTGTTCACCGGCACAAGCCCTTAAACAATACTCCATGAAACGAGGACGTGCTTCATCTGGCACGAGACGCTCGACCGAAACGTTCTGCAACGTTGAGATAGCACGCCCGAGCAGAATTGCAGCCTGTCGGTTAGAGTAGAGAATGATGCCGAGACCGGCAACAATCAACATCCCTTCATGGGCGTTCTCGGCAAGTGCCTTGAAGTTGTTTTCGCTTTCCAGGAGTGCATCATGCTCGCTGTCAAGAGCAACGACCATGGAATTGAATGCCTTTGCCAGCGTGGCAATTTCATTAACGCCTTTTATGCGGAAGAGTTTATCTTCACTGCCGTTTTCCGCGAGTGTTTCCACATGCCGTGTAAAAGAAGAAAGCGGCGCCATCAGGTAGTACATCATCAACCAGACCACAACCAGTACGACAATGGTAGACCCCAGCACCACCAGGCGGAGAGCCTGCTTGGCCCGTTCGAGGGGGGCCAGCATCAGTGTCAAAGGATACTCCGCAACCACGATCCAGGGGGTACGCTGCAAGCGCTTGAACGAAGCAAGTACGGGCTGCTTGCGTGCATTGACCAATTCGGTTGTCCCCTCAGGATTTTTCAAAACCATCGCCAGCTGAGAATTGTCACCTCCCCAGTAACGTTGCATGATCATTGTCTTGTCGGGATGGATGATCACCATCCCGTCCGTCGAAAGCAGAAACAGATCTCCACGGTGATTCATCCTTCGGCGGGTGAGTTCTACGAGGATGTTGCTACCGTGCAGATCCAGACTCCCCCCCATGATTGCTGCAATTCGTCCTTGCTCAGAGAAAATGGGAGCAGTCATCATGATGGCCGGATGCCCTGGGGAGTGGGTCGATTGATATGGAGCGGAGATGATCGGTTTCCCCGTCTTCATCGTAATCTGAAAATAATCCCGATAGGAAATGTCCCGGTTGCGACGGCCGGGAAGGAAGGGGCTTTCAGCAATGAGCCGGCCATCAGTGCTGAAAAGAAAGAGTCCATTATCAAAGATGGCATGCAATGAATGTTGATGGTCCAGGAAACCCTGCGCCTTGTCGGCATTTGCAGCAATATCGGTCTGAACTTTGGCTGATTCGGCCAACAATGCGTGCTGGGCAACTGAAAGCTTATCATCAATGGTTTCTGCAAGCGAATTCACGAGCAAAAGCTGTTGGGTTGCTATGGTCCGGCGGTAATCCCGCTCACTGGCATAATGAACATACATTGCCAACAGAGTGGCAAAAAGGACAAAGAGGGCCGAAATTGCAACTGCAACCCGAGTTTTGAGCCCGATACTCACGATCCAAACCTGTCCATTCAATTTTCGCGTAGATACGAGGAAATGCAGGCAGCAAAATGCTGCGCATCAAAATCAAAAGTCGTACGCCAGTCACCATTGCAAATGTTTTCTTCGAGCAGCATCTGGATCTGATCCATGGAAAGCGGGAAAAACGAAAAACCCTGGAGCATTGGCGTCACCAGTTTCAGCAGCCCTACAGGATTTTTCAGCTTGAGGACCGTCGATTTCCCGAGAGTAGAACCGATTACGTCAAGTAACTCTATATAGGTCAAACGGTCAGGACCGCAGAGTTCGTAAGTCTCGCCAATAGTCTGTTGCATCTCTAAAGCCATGGCAAAGCATCGACAAACATCGGCAACTGCGATCGGTTGAAGCCGGTACATCCCGTCACCGATGACCGGAACGGCAGGATACCTGCGGATGTACCCGGCAAGCATGGAGATGAAGGCATCACCCGGTCCAAAGATTACCGAAGGCCGGAATATGGTCCAGGCGAGGTCCGAGGCACGCACCAGTTCTTCGGCGCGCCATTTCGTCCGATGATAGTGGGAAACCGCGTTTGGCCTTGTACCAAGGGCCGACATCTGGATGTACCGTTTGACATCGGCCTTGCGTGTCGCGGCTATCATGGCTTGAGTTGCTGCGACATGCAACTTCTCGAAAGTCACGCCGTGGGTCGGGAACTCGCGGATAATCCCCACAAGATTTATGACTGCATCGCAGCCGTTAATTTCACGATAATATTCATCGGCATTGGTGACATCACCCTCGACCATTTTACACCCATCAAGTGCAGAGCCTTTCCGGCTGTGCGTCAATAACGTAATTTCGTGACCACGCTTTCGCAATTCACGGCACAAATGACCTCCGACAAAGCCAGTCCCTCCAGCGATAAATACTCGCACGACTCCCTTCTCCTTCCCTGCTCATGCTAATGTGCAGAACAAATTCTACCGCACCCGCCGGTAAAAGCCAGTTGCGACCGGCTCAGACATCGACCTCTCGTGTGCATGTGTATACAATCAGCTTGTACTTGCGCAGCAGGTGTGATAAAAAGTCGTTAATTCTTCAAACTGGGAGGATATGCTCATGAACGATCAGGATCAGGTCTGTTATACATTTGAGGCCGCAATCGAGATGGCCATCACTATGGAAGAGGAAGGGTTCAGAAACTATTTGAACGCTATCCGAATAATGAAGAACAAAGGTGCCAAGGAAATCCTGAAGGATGCTGCCATCGATGAGTTGCACCACAAACAGCAGTTGGAACTGGCTCTCCTGGAAGGCCAGATAACAGGCGAAGGAATGGTACGCCCCGTACCGACCATGAATCTCGGCTACGTGCTTGCCAAAAAGGAATTGACGCCAAACTCCGACGCGCGTGAGGCCCTTGCCTATGCCATCCATCTCGAAAAAGGTGCCGTCGACTTTTACACCCGGATGGCACAGGGGTGTACCGGCGCTCCCAATGCAAGCCTGTTCGACCGGTTGCTTGCCGACGAGAGCCGTCACCTTCAGATCCTTGAAGACCTCTACGAGCAACATTTCCTGACGGAAAACTGACCGCCAGAAAAGGGGGAAAGGGAACTCGACCCCAGCCTTTAATAGCGTTCTGAAGACAGTGTAACCTCTCACGGACTGACCATGAGCAATATTTGGTTATCTCCACGAAAAAAGGCCACCGGTTTGCTGCACAAGCCGGTGGCCTTTTCCATAATATCACCTGGGGTATGCCAGGTATTGCCCAGATAGAATGCCGCTATAAATCTCTCAATCCGCGATACTTGCTCATACCTCTTTTGAGTGCGGCCGAAAGCTCCTCCGGCAGACTGCTCTTTAATTCCTGAGTTCCTTGCCTGAATTCACTCTCTGCCTTGCTCGCAACCCCTGAAATTCTTGTCGGAGAGCCCGCCGGTGAAATGGCGAGGGTGTGAACAGATCTATAAATCTCATATAATTTTATCAGTTTATCGTTTGCCTGATCAAATTTCCCTGGAGGATTATTCAACTTCTGCATGATCTTATCAACCTCGTCCTTGACCTTACCCATCTTTATTTCATCTTCTGGGCTAATCCGAGCATTACCTCTCGATTTCATCTCTTCTGAAATCTTGGAACACGCCGTCAAACCATACTCCATCCCGGATTTTACCCCGTACAACGCCTTTATGTAATTTTCCGCATATTGTTGTTGTGCCTTATGCTGTAGATAAAACCACCCACCCGAAGCAACTACTGCCACAAGAAGCATCACTCCGGCAGCAATCATTGCAAATTTACGCGATTTTTCACGGGATACCGGTGTGACGTTCTTTGCCTTAGACGCGTACCCCGAAACACCTTTTGGCTTAGCAGTCCCCCATTCGAAAGAAAGGTCCTTCAGGCTGGAAAATGCATCTACAATCTTCCTGATCTTCTTGCGAGCTACATCGGGTGCTTCCGCCACAAAATAGTCAGGATATAATTCGCCACATGAGGGGCAGTGGAGAGACGAACCGAGGTCGTTGCCGCACTTTGCGCAATGTGCATCTTCTGATTTCCGGTAGGCCCTGTGAGCGATACTCTCACGAGTGATGAGAAAGCGAGCCTTGCATGCAGTACAGTTGGTCGCAGTACCGCCTTCTGGTATCTCGGCAAGATCCACCTCGTTCCGTGCGGCACATTTCGGGCATGCACAAATCATAAATCGTTCACCTTTTCACATAACATGTCTGCTTAAGCAATCATGCACAATTAACCTTTTACTCACTACATCAGATTCCTGGCTATCTGATCCCAACGTACCCACCGTCGCCTGCTCTGACAATGTCATCGTCGCTGGCAGGGTCTGAGGAGTCCGCCGCACTCGCGCCATCCTCACCTTTGCTGTAAAGATCAAATTCAGAATTTAGATCATGAAGGCCCAAATCCTGCAATGGTGTTTTCCCGCCAACTGCGAAGTTGTAATATTCATAAGGGTTTCCCCATGGGTCACGCAGAGTTCCCCTGCCGATATCATCGAGACTGTCGGGCAAAGCTCCTCTGTCTACGAGATATGCCGTGATATCATTTTCCATGGTCCGGATATCACCCTCTGCTCTGGCGATTTTCGATGAATTCACATACGAATTATACGCAGGGATCGCCATGAGGGCTAAAACCCCTAAGATAGCGGTGACCACAATAAGTTCTATCAAAGTGAAACCACGGTTATCCACTGAAAGTTCTCTCCAAGCCTGACCGGCATCGGCAACCGACTCACATACAACATTTCCATTTCGAGACAGGTGAGAAAAGGCATTTTTCTTCATCGAGTCTTTACCATAAGATACACTTTTGATTAATCTCACTCGAGTTTATCACACGTATGGAATATACAAGTATGCATCGGCTCAATCGTCAAGCATGTTAATCCAGCATCTTTCAAGTCAAGAGCTAAGACCAGATACGTTTTATTACGTTATCGGCCTGAGTTGAAAACTCCTAAAGAATCTGAGAAAAAGAATTATTCAATTGCGGGTTTCCCCCATCGTCAATCCTTCAACTGAAATGCCACCTTGAGAATCACCTGGTATTCTGAAACCATGCCATCATCTCCCACATGACCACGGATTTCCTGCACCTCAAACCAGGAAACCTTTTCCAGTGTGTTGTGTGCCTTTGTCAAAGCTGCCTGGATGGCTGCTTCGACACCGTTCTTGGACACACCGATCACCTCCACCTTTTTGTAAACCCTGTCGGAACCGTACATAGCACCCTCCTTAGCGGTTTATTTTCTTCAAGCTTAACACAGACTAAGCGCCGGTAAAGCGCTATCAAATTTCTTCACATGACCTTTCGATCATGATATCAATAGACCGTACGGAGGCATATACCATGGAAGTTCGGCATAAATCCCGCCTGTTCAATGGGCTGGTGGTAGATCTGGAACAACTGGATGTACAAATCGGCTCCAAAGGCTGGCACACCTACCAGATCGTTCGGCACCCCGGCGGGGCAGCCGTTCTCCCTCTCCATGACGACAATACGGTAACCCTGATCCGCCAATTGCGCCCTGCGGTCGAAGAGTTCACCATTGAAATTCCAGCAGGCCGTTTGAGTCCGAATGAAAACCCGATCGATTGCGGCCGTCGCGAACTGGCTGAAGAGACCGGGCTTACAGCTGCTGTACTATCACCTCTTGGCCAGATATTTACCTCACCTGGCGTTTTCGACGAAATCATCCACCTCTTTCTTGCCACGGGCCTTTCTCAAGGGGTGTCTCAACCAGATCCGTATGAAGATATCACCACGCTACGAATCCCTTTGAGTGAAGCGTTACGCATGGCGCAGGATGGCAGGATCAGCGATGGGAAAACCATAGCCGCACTTCTTCGGGCTGCAGCGGGGCGGCCTTGATACTCCAGGCAATAGTCGGTTCCGAGCAGGCAGGGTTGCGTCTTGACGATGGTCTCAAAGCTCTCTTCCCACAGCTCTCCAAAACCGAAATCCGTCGCCTCCTCGACTGGGGAAGTTGCACGGTCAATCTCTCACTGGTTCGCGTGGCCTCGCGCACCCTGCATTCGGGTGATGCCATAGCCCTCGGTCTGATCGAGAAGGAACGCTGCATTGATCTTGCCTATTTGCCCACTGATATGCTCTACGAGGAAATGGATTACCTTGCAGTCAACAAGGGGGTGGGGATAAACAGCCAGCGGACCCCATATCAGCTGAAGGGAACCGCCGAGTATGCCGTGGAATGCTATCTCCGTACGCAGGGGTCCAAGGAACAGGCACGAATTGTCCATCGCCTTGACCGGGGGACCTCGGGAGTGCTGTTCTTCCCCAAGCATAAACGTGCAGCTACCCATATCTCCGCCGAGCTGAAAGCCGGCAGGGTGACCAAGATCTACTGGGCGGTAGTGACTGGTCACCCCAAAGAGGAGTCGTGGACCATCTCGGAACCGATCGGCAAACTCAACAAATTCCGCTACGGCGTAATCTCCCCTGGTAAGGAGTCGACGACCGAGTTCCGTGTTGTTGCCAAAGGCGAGACCTCGACACTCGTGGAAGCCCGCCCCCTCACCGGCCGCACTCACCAGATTCGCGTACACCTGTCGCACTGGGGCCTGCCAATCATCGGCGATACCTCCTATGGAGGGCTCCAGGCATCCCGCATGATGCTGCACTGCCGTACCATGGCCTTTAACGGCCTTCACAACAAGCCGGTCTCGGCAACAGCACCTGTTGATGCCCTTTTCCGCGATCTCTGCAGAGAGCTGGGCATCGCTGCCGATCTTGACGCGTTCTAGAGACCCTTCACATGAATATGCACGACGAAAGATTGTATAAGAAAATCAAGAATGCCGTCGGCAGGGCAATTGCTGACTACGGCCTGGTCAGGGATGGAGATCGAATTGCGGTAGCTGTTTCGGGAGGAAAGGATTCATACACCCTGCTGCATATTCTGGAGGAGTTACGGAAGCGGGCTCCCATCAGGTTCGAGCTTTTCGCCATCACCATCGATTCCGGATATCCGGGGTATCGCAGTGACATCATCGCCCAGCACCTTCGCGACCACGGAATCCGGCACCACGTGGAAAGCACCGACCACTACCGGATCATTGCGGAAAAACGACGGCCCGGCTCTTCATATTGCTCTATCTGTGCCCGGCTGAAGAGAGGAACCCTCTACACTCTTGCCCAGCAATTCGGCTGCAACAAGCTGGCGCTGGGTCATCATCTCGACGATTTTATCGAGACGCTGCTTCTCAACCAGTTCTTTGTCGGCTCTCTCAAGGCCATGGCTCCCGGCATGCTCGCAGATAACGAGGTGACCACGGTTATCCGGCCACTGGTATATGTTGCCGAATCGGATATCATCCGTTTTTCCAGTGACAGCAATTTTCCGATTGTATGCTGCTGCTGTCCTGCCTGCGGACAAGCCGACCAGCAGCGCAAACGCATGAAAAACCTTCTCTCAGATCTGGAGAAGGTCATTCCTCATGTCAAACAGAGCCTCTTGCGGGCACTTGCCAACGTCCAGCCACGCCATCTTTTGGACAAAAAACTTTACTCCGTACCTGGCGGTTCCGTCGGCTCCGTACCCCCGACACCCTGACAGCCCTTCTCATCCGGCTTTTCCGCCAGGCAACCCATTCGTCTAAGACTGATATCGCCCCACCGTACACGACAACCAGCAGACTGAACGCAACCATCGGTTCCATCTTTCACCTCCAAAACCATGATGAATAGATCATAGCCGGTGGAGATGTCATAATATGTCGCAAACTATTCTGAAACTTGACGCGGAAATCTTATTTGGAGGGAACAGAGGGAGGCTGCACAGCCGGGAGGAAGAGAGATACCGTGGTTCCCTTCCCTTCCGTACTGTCGACAACAATGGTCCCCGCATGACTTTTGACGATGCTGTAGACCATGGCCAGACCCAGTCCGCGACCGGGTGTGACCCCCTTGGTGGAGAAAAACGGTTCGAATATCCGTTCGCGTACATCGGCAGGTATACCGGAACCGGTATCGGAAATTTTCACGCAAACATGGGGGCCAATGGCAACTGTCGGATGATGCCGGCAGAAATCCGCATCCAGCATGACTCGTTCCGTACCGATACGTAACTCGCCACCGTCCGGCATGGCATCGATGGCATTGCTGACGATGTGCTGCAGCACTTGCGCCAGTTGCATTGGATCCCCCAGCACCGGCGGGGTATCGCTGGAACGCTGATCAATCAATGTCACGTTTTTCCCGGGATGCGCTTTCAGGCTTGCCAACAGATCGTCAAAAAGAACCGACAGCTCGACGGGTATATTCAGGTGCTTGATCTGCCGGGCAAAAACCAAAAGCCTGCTCAGCAGTCCGGCAGCCCGTTCCGCGGCCTTCTCGATGACCGTCACCCCTTTTGCCAGGGGGTGATCACCAGACATGTCTCTCTTCAGGATGTTGGCATAGCCAAGTATTGGCGTTAAGAGGTTGTTCAGATCATGGGCGACAACCCCTGCGAGGGTCCCGATCGCTTCCAGCCTCCGGGCATGATAGAGTTGCTCCTCAAGACGCTTCAAGGCGGTAATATCGCGACCTGTCACCAGAATTGTCGATACCCTCCCGAGAACATCGAATTCGGGAATCAATCGCAGATCATAACTGACCTTGCCATGCGTACCCTCCTGCTCCCATTGGAATGCCTGCGCCACTCCCGAGGACAGGGTTTTCTGCAGTTCGTTATCCCATGCCGCAGCTAATCCGGCAGGGAGAGCCATTTCGGACAGCCACTTGCCCATCACATCCGAAGCACTCTGCCCATAGAAGCGCTCTGCAGCTGGATTGAGGTACAGGTGCCGAAGGTTCCGGTCAAAGCGGATCAACAGATCCGGCACGTTTTCGGCAAGCGAGCGGAAACGCTCTTCACTCTCCCTCAGTGAACGCTCCAGCACGGCCAGCCGACGCTTTCCCTCTTCTTCATCCAGCAATCGGGACACGACCGTTGGCAACCGTTCAGGCAAGTCTGCATCGTCCGGCAGCACATCTCCGGCACCATCCTTCATCAATGTTACAGCACTGCCCGTGTCGACCTGACGCACCACAACTACATAAGGGGGGAGAAAGGTTATCGTTTCGAGTTCGGCGATGAGCTGCTCCGCCCCCATGTCGTGAAGCGTACCTTCGAATATCATCAGATCCGGCCGCTTGTCTCTGCAATATGCAAGGACATCAGCGCCGCTGCCTGCCAGGACAAACTCGAATCCCCTTTCCTCAAGACTCAACCTTATCCGCTCAACATTGGTCGAGTTGTGGAATGCCGCAAGGATTATCCGATTATTGGAATGCGATTCAACTGCGTCCATGTACGTCTCCGAATCGCAACGACGATCTCTGCTAAGGCGATAGGGTCAAGCATACCGCCAAAAGCACGGCAGTCAATCCCTTGACAGCACTTCAACTGGCTGAGGGTTTACAAGTCAGCAGAGGTGGGATAAGGTATTCGGATCGACCATGGGGGTATCATGCACCAACGTTTTGTACAACCACTGCGAATAGCGATCCAATGGTGCTATCTGTTGTTCATGCTCTACCTGGGAATCAGATTCGCCCAGTTTGTCCATTACTTTCGCGCAGGCGGGACAACATCCTTCGTCCCGAGGCCTGCAGCGATTGAGGGGTTTCTGCCGATTTCCGGCCTCCTCGGGATAAAGGGCTGGCTGGCACACGGCGATATTAACCCCATCCACCCGGCAGCCGTGGTTATTTTCCTTGCCATAATCGGCGTGTCGCTTCTTTTCAAACGCTCATTCTGTTCATGGATCTGCCCGGTAGGGACTATTTCGGAACTTCTCTGGAAGACAGGGTTCAGAACTCTACGCAGGAACATTCGCCTGCCACACTGGCTCGATGTTCTGCTGCGCGGCATCAAGTATCTGCTGCTCGCATTCTTTCTTGTTTCGATCCTCTGGCAGATGCCGAACACAGCGGTTTCGGCCTTCATCTATTCAGACTATCACAAGGTCGCCGATGTAAGACTCCTTGCCTTCTTTCAGTCTCCCTCGGTTGGTGCGGTTGCGTTCATTCTCATTCTCGCCCTGCTGTCCATCCCGGTCCGCAATGCCTTCTGGCGCTATCTTTGCCCCTATGGGGCACTTCTCGGGCTCATCTCCACACTCTCCCCCCTCAAGGTGACCCGCTCGCACCAGCAGTGCGTTTCGTGCGGGGCCTGCACCCAGGTCTGCCCCGCATACCTGCCGGTCATGGCAAAGGAACGGATGCACTCTCCCGAGTGCATCGGCTGCTGGCGCTGCATAAGCCACTGTCGGGCCAGCGGAGCCCTGGACATGAAACTGACCGGCGGTCGGCTTGCCATCAGCGGCATCCTTTTCGCAATTCTCGTGGTCGCAGGTTTCTGGGGTGGAACCCTGGTGGGAAAACTCACAGGAAACTGGCAGACATCCATCACGCTGGCAGATTACGCGCGCCTGCTGGGGAAATAAAAAGGGGCGCCGTCCGGCGCCCCTCGTGTCATCGCATTCTGTCCGCGGAAACTACTACATTTCCTCTTCTTCGCCCAGTGCTATCTCGCGATAGACACGGTCCTCTTCAAACCGCTTGGTCTGTGCCTGCTGCTTCTCGATATCCGACTTGCACTTGACGCAATAGCGGGCAAAGGGAAGGACCTTGAGCCGTCCCAGCGGGATCTCCTCTTCGCATTCCTCGCAGATGCCGTACTCACCATCCTGGATGCGCAACAGCGCTTCCTCGATGTTCGCAAGCTTTTCCCGCTCACGGTCTCCCAGCAGCAGATCAAGCTCCCGGTCCCGCTCACTGGATGCCTGGTCATAGATATCGCCACTCGGTTCACCGGTAGTGGTATTGGCCCCTGACTTCAAGGCCCTCTTTATTTCGCTGAGAGTATCCTCCTTCATCTTGAGGAGAACACTTTTCATTTCCGACTGCGCATCAACCATATACACGACACTCCAGACAAAAAAATTAACAACCCTCGCCCGCCAGGGCGTCGCAATGATACAGCAATTTCCCTTGTTGTCAAGGGAAAAGCCCTAGAGGTTAAGTATTTGAATAAATTAAGAAATTATCTCTCCTATCAGATCATAGTCTGATGAATCCGTGATCTTGAGTCGCACTATTTCACCCACATTGGCCTGGCCGGCAGTGATATAGACCTGACCGTCGATATCCGGCGCCTGTTGCGATGTTCTCCCCTTGAGCAGGAGTTCTGTCTCCTCGCTGTATCCTTCGACCATCACCTCAGTAACGGTGTCAATCAGTCGGCGATTCCGCTTGAACGAAACCCGTGCCTGGGCGCGCATCAACTTCTTATGGCGTTCACGCTTTACCCGCTCCGACACTTGGTCCGTCATCTCTGCCGCAGGGGTCCCCTCTTCACGGGAATAGCAGAAAACCCCCAGCCGGTCGAACTGGGTCTCTTCCACAAAATGCAGCAGCTTCTTGAAGTCATCTTCGGTCTCACCAGGAAATCCGACGATGAACGAAGTCCGCAGGGTAATGTCAGGAACGGCTGAGCGCAACTTTTCGATGAGCGCCCGGATATCCGCCTCCGAACTGCGACGGTTCATCCGCGAAAGGACCGGGTCGGCAATGTGCTGGAGCGGGAGATCCAGGTATTTACAGACCTTTTCCCCATCGCGAATGATGGCAATCAGCTCATCCGTTATGCCGTCCGGATAGGCATAGAGAAGCCGTATCCAACGCAGACCCGGCAGGCCATGGAGTTCTTCGATGAGCCGGACCAGGCTTTCACCATCCGCAAGGTCACTACCATAACGGGTCACATCCTGGGCAACCAGGTTGAGTTCCTTGGCGCCGTTTTCGACCAGCCGGCGCGCCTCATCCACGACTTGCTGCAATGGCCTGGAACGGAACGACCCGCGCAACGAAGGTATCACGCAGTACGAACAGCAGTTGGAGCACCCTTCGGCGATCTTCAGGTAGGCGGTGTAATAGGGTGAGGACTGCAGGCGGGGAAGGTCGATGTCGTACAGATAATTGGGGTCTCCGGTATAGAGGACCTGGCGGTCGCTTGCATTCCTTTCAGCAATGATCTCGGCGATACGAGGATAGTCGCCGGTGCCGACAAAGATGTCCACCTCGGGCAATTCTTTCGCCAATTCCTGCTGGTACCGTTGCGGCAGGCAGCCGGCCACGATCAGGAGCCGGCAGCTAGCGTCATGTTTTCGGTCTGCCAGGTCGAGGATGGTATCGATGCTCTCCTGCTTCGCCTCTTTAATGAAGGAACAGGTGTTGACGATGATGATGTCCGCTTCATGCTCATCGGTGGTGATGGTGTAGCCCTTCTCAGCCAGGTAGCCGAGCATTACTTCCGCATCCACCAGGTTCTTCGGGCAGCCGAGGCTGACCATGCTGACCTTATCCTGAATCTTGTGCAAGCTCTCCCCCATCCTATGATCTGAAATTGATATACTGCATCTCGATGCCCAGGTCCTTGCCCTTCAGCATGGCGATGACCTCCTGCAAGTCATCGATATTCTTGCCGGTAACCCGCACCTGATCCTCCATGATCTGCGCCTGGACCTTGAGCTTGGTTTCCTTGATGGCAGCGATGATCTCTTTTCCCTTCTCCTTGGAGACACCCTGCTGGATGGTGATGATCTGGCGCACCATGCCGCCGGAGGCGTTCTCGGCCTTGCCATACTGGAGTGCCTTGATCGAGATCCCCCGCTTGAGGAATTTCGATTGGAGGATGTCTATCACTGCCTTGAGCTTGAAATCATCATCTGCAAGAACCTTGATGGTATCCTTCTCCTGGGTAATCTCGCTCTTGGACCCTTTGAAATCGTACCGCTGCGCAATCTCCTTCACCGTCTGATTGACGGCGTTGTCCACTTCCTGCATGTCAACCTTTGACACGATATCGAATGATGGCATTCCAAGAACCTCCTGGTGAATTGAAACTCCGATACAAAGATCTTCCCGGGCAGTTAGGCACCTCTTAGAATTTCGCAGCAGCGGTTACGGCTTGATGACTTCCACGCCTTTGGGAATCTTGAAACTGAATCTGTCCGAGGCAATCCCCTGGTTGACCCGCACCTTGCCGTATTCGATGGCAGTGCGGTTCCCCATCTGGTCGTAGACAACCGACGAGAGTATCGGGAACGGCACCTGGGCTGCTCCTGAATCGCGGTACTTTGCGACCGCCGTAGCCGCTATGGTCAGCTGAAGCTTGGCAAAAGCCTGGCCCCCCTTCTTCGGCGTCAGGTCCAGGAGGTAGTTGCCCTTCGCATCTCGGCCACTGCCTGAAAAGGCAATAGTGAAGTCGCGCGAAACGTTTCCCATGCCAGTCAGATAATTGAGCGCCACACCCCCCTGCGCAAGCATGGCATTTACATCGCTCACCATAACCTGCTTGTTGTCGGGGAGGTAAAACCAGACCTGTTTGCCGTTGGACACAATCTGCTGACGGGGCTTGCGGTAATCGAACCGGAACATGGCGGGACCATTGGCAGGACGTTTCATGGCCAGTTCACCGCTCCCTTTTTCGTCCCGCTTGATCGCCGTCAGGGTCGTCTTCTGGCTGAAATCCGCCTGCAGATCCTTAAGGAGACGATAACCGTCCTCTAGGGTTGCCACTACCGCCTTCAAATCAGCATCACCCGCAGCCCACGTGGTGCCGTGTAGCAGTAACATGACAAGGGCCAATACCAGTATCGTAAATCGTTTCATAACAATCCTTTCCCGTTACACAAAAAAGGCGACACCGGATCATGTCGCCTTATCATGCGGAGCACTCCGGCTCCCTGCCATCAGCGACTGCCGGGAGGGCGAACCGCCTGGACATCCGCAGGGATATCAAACTTGAAGAGCCCACCGGACAAACCCATGTTCGCCTTGATGTTGCTGAACTCAAGGGTGGTGGAATTCCCCTGGTGATCGATCACGGTGGTCGAGAGAATGGGAAACGCCCATTCCGGCCTGGGGAGGTCGGCCCGCCGATTGTTCTTATAGGCTGGGTTGATTATGCGGCGGCCATTCTGCACAAAACGGCGCACAGATTCGAAGCGCACCACGACAAAAAGCTTCTCGATGGACTCCATGGCGCGTCTGGGGGTGAGTTCGAGGATGTAGTTCCCATCCATGTCCCTCCCCTGCTGCGAAAAGAGAATCTCAAAATCCTTGGATATCCGGGACAGACCCTGAAGAAAATTGAAACCGGAATTCCGGGCAGGATCGGAGAGATCCGGATTGAAAAAAGAGCTCATGTCGCTGACGATCACCTGGCGGTTCTCCGGAAGATATGTCCAGAGCGTGGAACCATCGGAGACGATTTCATGGGTCGTGGGCCGGTAGTAATCAAAACGGAACATCAGTGGATCGCGCCGTTGATAATCGGCGTTCTTCAGATAGAACTGGCCGTCGGCACGCATCTCGCGGTTGTTTTTAGCCAGGGTGGAGCGTTGGAAGAAGTCTGCCGTCAGATCAACGAGGAAAATATCATTATCGGGAGAATCATATCTGTTCGCCGAGGAGAAGGACTGCTCGACAGTATTGATCACGTCTCGCAACCCGATGTTGACCGGCGCCGGCACCGTGGTGACGGCAAAAGATGGTATCACGGCTGCCGACAGCAGCGCCAAGGTCAGGAACAAGCTTCGAAACTGCAGCATGATAGCCCCCTTAGTAGCGGGAAATTGTGCCATAATTTCACTGACAGCGCAACCTGTTATTCGTCAGAAGAGCGTGGCGGGGTCAAGGACGAAGATAATCTCGCCGTCCCCGAGGATTGCCCCTCCGGAAATCCCGCGCAGCCTGTTCAACGGCCTGCCGACCGGTTTCACATGTACCTCTTTTTGCCCCAACACCCGGTCAACGGCGACACCGATCCGCCGCCCCTTGATTTCGGCTACGATTACCGGCAACAGCTCCAGCCCGGTGGCGGACAAGGGAACCCCCAGCAGCCTGTTGAGGTTGACGAGCGGGATTTCCTCGTCATCCATGGAAAACGATACGCGGCGCTCTTTCACCACCACCTGGCCGCGGGACAGTTCGAGAGTTCTCAGAACGCTGGTGACCGGCACCGCTACCTTCAGATGGCCGGCAACGATCTGGAGCACATTGATTATGGCGATGGTGAGCGGGAGGCGAAGACTGATCCTGCTTCCCCTGCCCAGCTCGGAATCGATCAGAAGATCGCCTCCGAGAGCCTGTATCGTGGCCCGCACGGCATCCATGCCCACTCCGCGCCCCGATACATCCGTAACCTCGCGGGCCGTTGAGAAGCCGGGCAGCGTCGTCAGCAAATAGGCTTCTCGCGGAGTCATCCGCATCCCCTCTTCCGGGGAAATGAGCGATTTCCCTACTGCCACCGCGATCAACTGTTCAGGGTCCATGCCACGACCATCGTCTTCAACGGCAATGACCACCTGATCCTTTTCACGCCAGGCAGAAAGTCGGATTCTCCCCGTTTTCGACTTTCCGGAGACGAGGCGATCTTGTGGTGGCTCCAGGCCATGATCCACCGCATTCCTCAGGATATGGACCAGGGGATCAGCAAGCTCTTCCAAAATGCCCCGATCGAGCTCGATATCCCTGCCATCTATGGCGAGCGCGACCTCCTTGCCGTTTTTCAGGGCAAGTTCCCTGACCAGCCGGGGGAAGCGCTCCGCCAACAGCGAGAATGGCATGAGCCTCACCTTCATCACCATCTGGTGCAGTTCACGTAGCAGGCGAGCCAGATCGTTCAGCCCTTCGGCGATGCCCTGGCCGTGCAACTGCCGATGCGCATCGAGAAGCCGGTGCTTTGTGGTAAAAAGCTCACCGGTGGTATCGATCAGTCGATCCAGGATTTCGGTCCGCACCCGGACCGTCTGGATGGATTCCCGGCTCGAAGGCGCCAACGGAGCGGGATGCGGGAGATCAGAGCGAACTGTTTCGGCCGGGGACGGGATGTTCGGCTGGACGGTAACGGCCTCCTGCGGCAAAAAGGTGATCAATCGCTGGATCAGAGGAGAGGTATTGCGTGAAAATGGTCGCTCCCCGGCAACATCATCAAGGAGTGTCGCCAGGAGGTCAGCCCCCTCCAGGAGGAGAGATGCCACATCTTGGGCAAAGGAGAACTCCCCTTCCCGTACCCGGCAGAGCAGATCCTCCATCTTGTGGGCAAGTTCCGCAATGGGATCGTATCCCATGGACGCGGCCATTCCCTTGAGGGAGTGTGCGGCCCTGAAAAGGGCATTGATCTTTTCCTGATCGCCGGGAGCCTGTTCCAGACAGAGGATCAACTCGTTCAGACGACCCACATGCTCCCGCGATTCCGCCAGGAACAGATCCCGGTACTGTGACATATCCATGTCAGGTAGCTTCTCTCCTGCGGCTGTCTCCCCTGTCGCCATTGGGGGAGTGGATAATCACCTGCAGTTCCGCATCCAGTTTTTCAACAAGGTCCAGGGCCGACAGCAGCGGCACCTCTCCATCATGAATGGTCAGGAGCTGCTTTATGTGCACCTCTTCCCCTTCACGCTCGGACAGCACCTCTGCTACGGGAATAATACGCTCCACCTCATCCACCCAAAGCGCAAGATCGGCAATACGCCGGTCGAGCACCAGCACTTTTCCCCCCTCACGACTGCTCTCAAGCCCCAGGTAGCCTCCCAGGTCGAGCAGCGACACCAGTCTGCCATGACAGTTCATCACCCCTTTGAAGGATGGGGGGGCAAGAGGAACCGGGTAGACAGCAGGGAGTTCGGTCACCTCGGCGACTTCCGCAAGATCGAAGGCACAGCGTCTCCCGGCCAGGCGAAACAGGACCAAACGGCCAGGAACACCCGTCATGGGTTGGCACCCGCCACCCGGAAACGCTCGACGCAACGCATCAACTCA
This sequence comes from Geobacter sp., assembly GCA_016223015.1. Lineage (GTDB taxonomy): Bacteria > Desulfobacterota > Desulfuromonadia > Geobacterales > DSM-12255 > Geoanaerobacter. The sequence goes on from JACRPV010000033.1 coordinate 51,442, forward strand.
TCGGACATTCGTGCCAGATCCTGTGCCGCCAGCGCCATCTCCTGCATGGCTGCGGACTGCTCTTCGGTTGCCGCGGAAACCTCTTCGGTGGATGCTGCATTATCTTCGGCCACCTTGGCTATCTCGTCCACCATCCGGACCATCTTTTCCGCTCCTTCCGTCTGCATGTGGGAAAGGTCGGCAATACTGTTGGCCCTCCGTTCGGTTTCAATGACCGTGGTGAGAATCTCACGGAATGCAGAGGCCGTGATGTCGATATTCTTCTTCCCCTCGCCGATGGAGCGAGAGCTTTCCGTAATTGTTTCGTACACCCGCTGGCCATCTTCCTTGATCGCCCCGATCAGCTCAACGATCTCCGCCGCAGACGTACCGGTCCCATCGGCGAGTTTTCGGACCTCTTCGGCAACGACAGCGAATCCCTTGCCATATTCACCGGCCCTGGCAGCCTCAATGGACGCATTAAGCGCCAGCAGGTTGGTCTGGCGGGCAATCTCGACAATGATGTCGGCAATCTTTCCGACATGCTGGAGTTTCCTGTTCAGGTCAAGGAACAGGCGCCCGGAAAGCTCGACCGAATCATAGAACCCCTTCATCCGGTCCAGCGAATCATTGGCCAGCTCTCCGCCTCGCTGTGCGGTCACACTGGTCTGGCGGGCCGCCTTGGCCGACTCTTTCGCCCGTTTCGCCACCAGTTCTACGGAAATGGCCATCTCATGGATCACCTTCGACCCCCTGGTCACCATCTCCGCCTGGGTCTCGGCACCACGGGATATCTGTTCGACAGCCTGGGCAACCTCTTCAGTGGAGGCATTGATCTCCAGCGCCGACGACGAAAGGGTCCGGGCCGCCTCTGAGACCCTCCCCGAAGTTTCACGGATCTGCCGGACCAGGATACGGAGGTTCTCGGCCATTACATTGATGGATTCGGCAAGACTGTGGGTCTCATCAGGGAAATGGGAGCCGCCAAGGGCAATATCCCGGGTCAGGTCCCCACCGCTGATTGCCTCGGTAGAGGATGTCAGGATGGCGATATTCCGGCTTACCCGACGAGAAAAGAACCAACCGAGGATGAGGCCGATGGTAATGGCCAGCACATAGGTCAGGATCGTGGTAATCTCAGGGGCATAGCCGAGCAGCCGTATCAGGTCGGGGACAAACGCCACCACCGCCACTACCACGATACAGCCAAGGATGAATTTATATCCTATCGGGATTTGCATCTACCTTCCCTCCTCCTCTCCAGTGCCCGGAAACAGGGCAATGCCAGCGCCGCACGGCTTGCCGCACTGTTCAGCAGAGTGCCCGGTATATCCTTTCGACAGGACAGACCGTCTGAAATTTCTTCCGCGCATCCCCCACCAATGTTTCCGATTTGCCCAGAACCAGGAATCCTCTGCCGGCAAGCGATGCGGCAAATCCCTCAAGTATCCGCTCCTGCCGGCTACGTTCGAAATAGATCAGGACATTTCTGCAGAAAATAAGGTCGCACGCAGGGAAGTCCCTGCTGTTGAACAGGTCGCCACGGGAAAAGGTCACCATGCCACGGATTTCGGGGGACAACTCATATTTACCATGTATCGGCTTGAAATAACGATTCAGGAGTCCCTGATCCACTTCGACAAGCCTCTCAGTTCCGTACACCCCCTTGCGGGCAGCATCAAGGATCTCCTGATTGATGTCCGAAGCAATGATCCTGACCAGATTGTGCTCAGAGTGGGCGCTAAAATGTTCTTTCAACAGGAGGGCCACGGAATATGGTTCTTCACCGCTTGAGCACCCCACACTCCAGACGGTAAAGCCCGCCTTACCCGTTTCAGCCGCCTGGGCGAAGAGGGCAGGGAGAATCTCCTCCTGCAGCTTGCGAAACATGGAGGGGTTGCGAAAAAAATGACTCACATGGATGGTAAGAACCTTATGGAGGAGTGCCAGCTCACGCCCATCCCGCTCAAGCAGGCGGTAATACGCTGCGGCACTGGCACTATGGGTCGCGCGGACGCGGATGTTGATCCGCCGTTTGATACATTTGTCCTTGTAACCGTCCAGCAGGAAGCCAGTTCGCTCTGCAAGGAGCTGCCGGATAAGCTCCAGATCCTCAGCAGGGATATCCGGTATGACAGCATCCATGACTCGTCCGCTTCCCTCGCTGGACATCACTCACCCTTGGCTGAAAAAATGGGGATATACCGACTCAAGTCTGCCCCGGAGAACATTCGGCATTGCGGTTATGGTCTGCGGAAGGACGAGGGCACCCCCAGGAGTTTGAGAGCGCACCGGCAGGGACTTTCAGAAGTGGCTGAATCCCAGACCCGCGGGCTGGTAAGAAGAGCCATCCGGAGCCGTGACATGCAGCCCGGCCTCTTCGGTCACCTCTCCGATCACGGCACAGCCGGTTCCTCTTGCAGACAACAATTGCCGTGCCTGCGGCAGGTACTGCCGCGGCAGCGAAAAAAGGAGTTCGTAATCCTCTCCGCCGGCCAGGGCCAATTGTATCGGCTCAGACACCAGTCTGCCCGCCTCGGCCGAAAAATATTCGGAGAGCGGAAGACGGTCAAGAAAGACCTTCGCTCCCACACCCGAACATTCAAGGATATGGCCGAGATCGGCAAGAAGCCCGTCGCTTACGTCGATCATGGCCGTGGGGAGCCCTGCCTCGGCAAGCATAAGCCCCTCATTGCAGCGGGGGGAGGGTTCCAGGTGGCGACTGATGGCAGGGGTTTCCCGCAAGCCGGCTCTCAGCTCGGCAAGACCCAGGGCAGAGTCGCCAAGAAATCCGGTCACGCATACCAGATCGCCGGGCCGGGCTCCCTGACGGTAGACCACCCGCTCCGGAAGCTGTTCTCCCACAAGGGTTATGCTGATGACCAGCCCGCTCCGGGAAGCGCACGTATCGCCGCCGACAAGGGAAACGGCATGACATGAAGCCATGTCCAGAAGACCGCCGATGAACGGGTCGAGAAACTCCAGCGACACCGACGGCGGAATTGCCAGCGACAGGAGAAAGTGGCGCGACCGCCCACCCATAGCCGCCATATCGGAGAGATTGACCGCCAGGGACTTGCGCCCCAACGCTTCCGGGCTGGTGAACGTCAGGTCAAAATGCACCCCCTCCAGCAGCATGTCGGAGGTCAAGAGCTGGACGGTCCCCGGGCTCGGCTCCACAGCCGCGGCATCATCGCCGATACCGCGAATTATCCCTGTGCCGGCTGCAACCCTGCCGGCGATACGGTCAATGAGCCCGAATTCACCGAGTGAACGAAGGTTCAAGCCGTGGCCCTCGGGGCCTTGGCAGTCACTCTGCGGGCACCGCTCTTGGCGGGCGCCGATGCCTTTGAAGCCCCCCGGGGAGGCGGCGGATAGGTTTCAAGGGCGACCTTGAGGACATCGTCGATCTGCTTTGCCGTGACGATCTCGACCTTCTTGAGGATATTCTTGGGAACATCCTCAAGGTCCTTCTTGTTCTGCTCGGGGATGATGATGGTCGTAATGCCGGCCCTGACAGCAGCGAGGATCTTTTCCTTGAGCCCGCCAATGGGGAGAACCTTGCCCCGCAGGGTAATCTCGCCGGTCATTGCCACATCCTTGCGCACGGGGATCTTGGTGAGAGCCGAGACCAGCGCCGTGGCCATGGTAATGCCGGCCGAGGGGCCGTCCTTCGGGATCGCCCCTGCCGGGACATGGACATGGATCTCCACGTTATGAAAGAAATCCTCCGAAAGATTCAGCTCTTTTTCCTTGGCTCGAATCCAGGAAAGGGCGGCCTGAACCGATTCCTTCATCACGTCGCCCAACTGGCCGGTGAGCGTGAGCCCGCCTTTGCCGGCCATGATGGTCGCCTCGACAAGGAGGACCTCCCCGCCGACCGGCGTCCAGGCCAGACCGGTCACAAGCCCGACCTCGTTCTTTTCCATCTCTTCCTCGCGGAGGAATTTTGCCGGTCCCAGATACTTGGCAACGGTCGAGGCATTCACCGCAAAGTGCCGCTTCTCTCCTTCGGCAACCTTGCGCGCGACCTTCCTGCAGATAGTGCCGATTTCTCTCTCCAGGTTGCGCAGACCGGCCTCGCGGGTGTACTTGGC
>JACRPV010000034.1 GCA_016223015.1 Geobacter sp.
CTTCCCCTAACGGAATAATAATCGTAACACCTTAAAACTGCGCGTCTAATGCGGCGGCATGGCAAGTAAGCCCAATGATCTGGTCTGGTGATTCCCTGAACACGTTTTTTCTGATTCGGATGAAAGTTTCGGAAGGTCAATATGTTGAGGGATAAACGGGGATGTCCCCGGTGGTGACGCTCTGAACAGTGGTCTGGGTTACGGTCAGGCGACCATGACCTGATCACGACCATTCTGTTTTGCTGCATACAGGGCTTTGTCTGCCCGCTTTATGAGGGTTGTAACGTGCTTGTCCGAAGCCGTGATCATGGATACACCGGCGCTGACGGTCAGGGAGAAGGTATTCTGTCCGTCGCTGAAGCTTTCGTTGCGGATGGTGTGCAGCTGGCGTTCGGCAAGGGTCCGGGCATCTTCCAGAAAAGCTCCCGGCATGACGATCATGAACTCTTCACCGCCGATTCTGCCGACACTGTCGTAGCGGCGCAGGCTGTCACTGATTCTGAGCGCTACCTGCTTGAGAACCTGATCTCCACAGGGGTGGCCATAGGTGTCATTGACCCGTTTGAAATGATCGATATCCAGGATTATGATGCAGAGCGGCTCATTGAGTCTCGTGGAACGCTCAAACTCCTCGCCGAGCCGTTGCATGATCTGGCGCCTATTTTTCAGGCCGGTCAGCTCATCGGTTGATGCCAACTTTTTCAGCTGTTTCTGTGCGTCATCGAGCTTGATCACCAGCCGCCAGGTCAGGAAGTAGACGATTCCCACCAGCAGGGTAATGGTCAGAACTGCCGCTGCTATGACAAGTTTCTTGTTTGTTCCGATCTCGTCCATCATCTGAGTTGCGGGTGTAGATACGCTGATGGCTCCGATCACGCTTCCCACATGGTAGCCCTGGCTCCGGTGGCACTCCATGCAGCTTGCTTCGACGAACAGGGGCAGGAGATAGCGGAAGCGTGGTTTCCCCGAAGCATCTAACTCAATACGTGAAAATTCTCGCGATCCCTGTTCAAATTGACGCAGGGCGGTTTTTTCGGTTTCGTCAGGGACATTCCCAGGTGACAGCGGTTTTCGACTGACCGCTCGAAATCGTGTTCCGTCATTCCGTTCACTGAGCCGGGAAATTTCATCCATCATAATGGCGTGGTTACGCAAGGTCAAAACCCTGCCATATTCAGCGTGGACGTCAGGATTGATGCCGAGCCCGAGCAGATAACGGTTCGATTCCACCCCTGCCCCTTTTTCAACATAGACTCCGCCATAATCATAGTTCCAGTTTTTCATGTGGAGCAGAAGATCGGCGTATGTGCCCGCCTGTTCTCGCATGCGTTCTGAGAGCAGGTCGGTGGTTTTTGCGTACAGCAGGTAGAAAATACCGCATAGAAAGAGTGCGATGATCACGCAGAGGCTGATCAGGAACATCTTGACGTTGCGGAAATACTGAAACGATCTGGGCCAGATCTGTTGGGGCATCAGGGAGTTCCTTGCTCGGGCGTCGACAAAGGGGGTGTCGACGTGTCGGGTTCAGGAGAAGCAGAGGAGACTGCGTCGGACAGCCTGGAAATGATCTGAAGAAAATTGCGGGTCAGGAGTGGGTGCAGGTCGGTTCCAGACAGGTCCTGCATGATGGCGGAAATGGTGGCAAATTCCATGGATTCGCGATAGGCCCGCTTTGTCCGCAGGGCATCGAAGACATCGGAGATGGTGGTCATCAGGCTGCAGAGATTCTGCTGCCACCCTTCCTGGACACGGGGATACCCGGTGAGATTGTACTTCAGGTGGTGTTCATAGGCGGTGATCACTGCCAGACGGGGAACTCCCGGCGTGTCGAGGAGTCGTTGCGCCCCCCGGAGCGGGTGCTGTTTGATCATGTCCCATTCGCTGTCGTCAAGTTTACCCGGTTTGGTGAGAATCTCCTCAGGGACGTAGAGCTTGCCGATATCGTGGAGCATGGCAGCTATACCGATGTCATGGAGGAGCGCGCCATCGATACCCAGCGACATGGCCTGGGCGAGATTGAGGATGCAGACATTGGTGGAATGGGTAAAGGTATATTCGTCCAGGGCCCGAAGGGGGGCCAGGGCCAGGATCGGGTCTGCAACCTGTTTAAAGGCGTTGATGAAACAGCCGACGATCTCGGAAATTCCGGAGACATTGAGCTTTTTGTTGCCGCGTGCCTCTTCGTAAATCTCCATGAAGGTGGAAAGTTCCTCCAGGGGGACATCCGCCAGAGACCGGATCTTTCGGCGACCTGCGTCTTCAGCCGATGCTCCGGAGCTGTCCTCAGACTGCCTGACTTCTACCCGGCCGAAACGAATATGTTCCGAAGAGCGGATTTCATCGTTGGGCAAAGGGGGTTTACTCAGGAGTCGGACCATCTGTCGCAATTCCTGGGGCGTAACCTCCCTGAGCAGACGGAGATGGCCGATGCCGCGCATCTTGAGCGCCTGGCAGAAACGGTTGACGTACATGCTGGTTTCAACTGGCCGATCCCAGGCAACCAGTTCATCGTCGATAACCAGCAGGGAAAGGCCCGGTTCATCACCCAGGGCCAGGGCCAGGTTTTGCGCCGCCCCGGTACAGAGGCGCTGCACCTGCTCATGGTCAAGCGAGTAGAGAAGCGCGGTGGAAACGGCAGTAGTCAGTTGGCGTATGAATGCATACAGGGATGTTGCCTGCTCATGATGCATTGTCACCCCCCTGCAGCAGACGGTAGATTTCTTCGGCGCGCCGGCGGACTTCGCTCTGGCCTGATCTGGCCAGGGTCTTCAGGAGAGCAACCACTTCGGTTTTGGGATAAAACTTGAGTGATTGTACCGCTTCCTCCTTGAGACGGCTTAACGGCCCTGAACGAAAGAGTGACCGGGACGAGAGCAGTCGTTCGAGCTCCGGGAGCGTCGCCGGGTTGCCGATTATGCCGAGGGAGTGAATGGCCGCACTCTTCAGCTCGCATTCGTTTCCGGAGAACCCTCCATGCTTGAGGAAAGTGGAGCAGAGCCCGAATAGCTTCCTGGCGGACCTTGAGGTGTGGATGGCCGGTTAGTCGGCGCAACGGAGCGACAACGTCGGGATCTCCCAGGTTCCTTAGCAACAGGATCAGGTTACGGATGAAATACCAGCGGTTGTCGCGCAGCCTCTCAAGGGCGGCATTCTTGGCAGCGACGCCGATTGCCTGGAGTCGTTCCATGTAGTAGCGGCGAAGGGACATGCTCTGCTCTTCGGCCAGCCTTTCCAGGAGAGGCTCGACGAAAGGCTCGCCGACCATGTCGATTAATGAACCGATCTCAAAATATTTGGTTTTCCCCCAGAATCTCAGCCCGTTGAGGACCTCTTCGACGAATTCTTTTTTGGCGAAAACACCGAGAATTTCCTGCTGCAGGTGGTCCTGGCTGGCGGAAGCCTGCTGCAGCATGCGCGAATAGATGTTTGCCAGCGCCGTGAAGTCCCCCAGACCGAGAAAATAGGCGCAGAGATCGACAAGGTTCCTCTCCATGACCACCAGATCGCAGTCGGCCGGCGATGCATGAAGGATGTCGAGAATGATGCTGCTGATCCGTTCCTCGATGATGTGACTGGAGAGGGTCTGTTTCAGATCCTCGATTTCCGACTGGTCTGTCGCAGTAACCCCCATGCCTTGTGCCACTATCGATTGAAGCTCTTGCTGGTAGTTTTCCGGCAGAAACTTGTCCAGGCTGTCTTCCTTGAAGATGGTCCGGAGCCGTTCTTCGACGCTGTCTCCAGCGTCAGCCGCCGTTTCCGGGGTCATGAGAGCGACCTTCTCCGCCAGGTTGCCGGAAAGCCGGCCGATGATCCCCAGCATCATCTGGGGAAGGCTCTCCTGTCGGGAATTCAGCTCTTCGAGGGCACCGATGACCGCTTCTTCGGGGATCCTGGAAAGTACCGATTCTGCGAGCCCCGGACTGTTGGCCAGAGAAGAGAAGACGCTGTTGATAAACTGGCTGCGTAATTCAGGGGAGAGGCGGGAAATGAAGGTGGCGAGGCGGCGGATCATTTCATGCCGCGTGCCGCTACGCCTCTCCTTTTCCAATTGCTGGATGAAACGGGTAATGGTGTCGGCATAGTCTTGGAAATCACGGCCCGTTTTGGCTCCATGCCCCTGTTCACGCCCGCGGTTCAGTAGTTCGGCGAGTACCGCCGGGTCGATGTCGACCAGTTGGCCTTCCTGAACAAGGCTTCCCGTCATGAGACCGCGGGCGAAGTTTTCCCACAGGAATGACGGCTGCTCTTGGGCAATTGGCTGTCGCGTTCCGTCGAGGAGCTCCTCTTCGGTGGCCTGAAATGCGCGGTAGTCGATGGTTTGTACCTGGATGCCGGTAATCCTTCTTCGTGCCAGGGCTTCGGTCAGCCCGCCTTCTTCCTCGATCTGTTCCCGCTTGAGAATGATGAGCTCGTAAAAGGCAAGGAGTTCTTTCGGGGTCAGCTTTTTGTGAAAGGTAACGGCAGCAATACCATGGCTGAAGAGGAGATTGGCCAGGTCACAGTAGACCGGGTTGCTCCGGTCGAGAAAGGTTTCTCCGACAAGGAGGGCGTTCTTTGCAATACCGAGGGTAAAAGCGTTTCTGTTGGAGAGCAACGCGGTGAGAAGCTGCAGAACCTTTTCGACGGCTGTGCCGATAACGGGGTGATTGCTGGGGTAGGAGGTGACATGGCGGCGGGCGATGTTCAGCTCGTAGATGAAGTTGGAGAGCAGCCTGGTATCCAGATCCGCTATGGTATTGTCAGGAACAGGTGCCTCCACCACCACCTCCAGAGTATCCCGATAAATTACAGTTTCATTAATAATTGTTCCAGAAAGATGACGACAATGCAACGGGAATTCAATATCCTTTAGTCGATTGCGTCGGCGGGGCGCCGTTTTCTGTTCCGCCGCCGTTTCCTCTTCCTTTTCGGAGCGGGATTTTGTCCGGTCTCCTCATGTTCGATCAGATGGAGTTCCTTTCCGGCAAGGAAATCATCCCACCAGGATCGGGCGTTCTGATTTTTCCCTGTTGCATCGGCATTGAGGCGAAGATAGGCGATGCCGTCGCTGAACTCTGATCGAGATGCCAGGGTATGGGGTTTGCGAGGCGGGACCTTGTGCAGGGTATGCTGAATGGAGTGAATGGCACGGACCTGACTGCCGATACGGACAGGGATGCGGATGGTTCGTGCCAGGTCTTCCAAAAGGCCGGCGCATGCGGCATCCAGGGCCAACTGACGTGGCAGGCCCTCCAGATGGATGGATAAAGAGTTTTCTTCGAGGTATTGGCCAAAAAGGGCTGATAAGAAAAACGGTGGGGACGGCGTTTTCCCCCCGTGCACCATCCTGTCCAGGCCCTCAAGAATGGCAAGCATCTGGGCCTTGCGGACATCGGTTTCTTCAGTTGCAAGCCAGCAGCAATATTGGGGGCAGAGTGCCTGGAGCAGTCCACTTTCATCGAGCAGTTCGCAGGTTTTGCGCGATGAGCCGAGCAGGAACAGCTTGAGCATCTCATCGTAGAGTCGTGCCGGAGCTGCACGGGTTATAGTTGCGGAGAGTGATTGAAGTACCTTCCAGGTTGCCGGTTCGATGGCAAACTCAAGGGATGCGGCAAAGCGTATTGCGCGCAGCATCCGGACCGGGTCTTCGGTGAAGCGGGCCATGGGGTCGCCGATGGGGCGGATGAGCTTCTGCTGCAGGTCGGGCAGGCCACTGGCGTAGTCGATTATCGTGAAATCGGCGATGTTATAGGCGAGGGCATTGATGGTAAAATCCCTGCGCACCGCATCTTCTTCGGGGGTTCCGAAGACATTGTCCCTGAGCACCATGCCGTCATCGTCCTTGAGATGGCGTGGGGGGGGATCGGGCCGTGCCGGGTCGTCCCGGTTGGTGACGTTGTCATCCGGATCTTCGTTGGGTGCGGCAGCCCGGAATGTTGCCACTTCGATGATTTCGTCCTGAAAGTGGAGGTGGGCAAGCCGGAAGCGTCGGCCAACCAGCCGGCAATTGCGGAAGAGCCGTTTGATCTGGCCGGGGGTGGCGTTGGTGGCAATGTCGAAGTCTTTGGGCTTCCTTCCCAGAAGAAGATCCCTGACGCAGCCGCCCACCAGGTAGGCAATGAAACCGTTGTCCCTGAGCCGGTAGAGAATCCTCAGGGCATTGGGGCTCAGCTGTTTGCGGGAGATGCCATGTTCCTGTCTCGGTATGACGCGTGGTTGCATGATGCCTCACCATAACATACCCATCAATAAAAGCAAAACAGAGACAACGGGGTATACTGTCTCGAAACATCTGTTTCCGGAAAGATCGGGGGATCAAACCATGTTCGAATGGTTCAAGCGAAGAATGAGCAATGAGCCGCGGGTCTTTAACGACAACCGTGAGGCCTTTGCCTATGCCTGTGAAAAGCTGGACAATGCCATTTTGCTTGAGGCGGTGATCCCTGCCCTGGTGGAAGAGGAGGGGGAGATCGGCCCCGAGGGTGAACGCTGGTTTCGCCTGCTGCTTGCGGCAAAAGGGGGCGGACGCGAACACTGGGGCTGTACCCTGAAGGAAGCCACTGCCTTCCCCAGTCCCGGAGACCTGGTTGGCTTCCGCATCGTGCAGATAGCGCCCGACCTCCCGGAGGGGATGAACATCGTCGGCTACATTGCCGTAAGGCTGGAGCCGGTCCTGGTTGGCAAAAAGGGGTGGCGTATCGCGCAGAACCTCACCCCGGACAACATCAGGAAAACGGTCAGGTGGTAACGGAGAAATACGCCGCTTTCTTGACCTATGTCATGGGGCATGGCAACGGTTTCGGATAGTCTTGCATCCATGGAGAGATCTTTTACGACAGATCAGGTTCGGGACCTGAAGGTCGTGGTGGCGTTTGTCCGGCTTTACTGTCACGCCCATCACCGCCAGAGCCCACAGCAGGAGGTTGCCCTGCCGGAAGAACTGCGCAAGCGCTTTTCGGGCACGGTTTTTCTCTGCCCGGAGTGTGCCGCCTTGGTGGCGCATGGCATCCAGAAGCGGGGGAAATGCCCGCTCGATCCCAAACCTTCCTGCAAGAAATGTCATATCCACTGTTACAGCAAGGAATATCGGGCCGAGATCAGAAAGATCATGGCATATTCCGGGAAACGGATGATCCTGAGAGGACGGCTGGATTACCTCTGGCACTACCTCTTCTGAATTGATGACAGTAAAGCCAACGGAGATTGAACGATGAAGCGAAAGATTGTACAGATTGATCAGGAGAAGTGTAACGGCTGCGGCATCTGTGTGCCCGCATGCGCGGAGGGGGCCATCAGGATGGAAAACGGCAAGGCGGTTCTCTCTGCCGACAACCTCTGCGATGGGCTGGGAGCTTGTCTCGGTGAGTGCCCCCAGGATGCCATCCGGATCATCGAACGGGATGCGGATGCGTTCGATGAATCGGCGGTAGAGGAACATCTGCAGACAAGCGGCCGGGTTCATGCCACGGTTCAGCCCGTTCCCGTTGCAGCACTGCATGCCGCCGGAGTGGGATGCCCCGGCTCCAGGGTCATGCATATGACCCCGGCGCAGGTGCCCGAGGTCGGCGAGGCCGGCCGCCAGCCGAGTCAGCTGCAGCAGTGGCCTGTTCAACTGCATCTTGTACCGGTGACCGCTCCGTATCTGCAGGATGCCGACCTTCTCATTGCTGCGGATTGCGTCCCCTTTGCCTACCCGAATTTCCACCAGGATTTTCTCCGCGGCAAGGCGGTTGTCGTGGGATGCCCGAAACTGGACGACAATCGTGCCTATCTCGACAAGCTGACCGAACTGTTCAGCGCTGGCAGTATCAAGAGCATCACCGTGGTGCGAATGGAGGTGCCATGCTGCGGCGGTATCGTCATGGCTGCCCGGCAGGCCCTGGCAGCCAGCGGCAGAACCATCCCGTTCCGCGAGGTAACTATCGGCATACAGGGCGAAATCAAAGGGGATATGGGCTAGCAGACAAAAAAGATAATTTTTATCTTTTTTGTATTGACAAGCAATCGGCCGGCTGTTATGGTTTCTCCGTTACGATCAACTTTATCGCCAAAGGAGAATACCTATGAGTGACAACAGCATGTGTGTCAGCACTCTCGTTACGCAGCAGGCCCCTGATTTCACCGCCGATGCGATCATGCCTGACAACAGCTTCGGCCAGATTACCCTGTCTGCGTTTCGGGGCAAATACGTCATCCTCTTTTTCTATCCCCTGGACTTTACCTTTGTCTGCCCGTCGGAGATCATTGCCTTTGACAAACGGGTCGAGTCATTCCGCAGCAAGAACTGCGAAGTGGTCGGCGTTTCGGTGGATTCGAAGTTTACCCATTTTGCCTGGAAGAACACGACGGTGGAGAATGGCGGCATCGGCAATATCAAGTATCCGCTGGTTGCCGACCTGAACAAGAACATCTCGCGTTCCTACGGCATCCTCTTCAATGCAACGGTCGCCCTGCGCGGACTTTTCCTCATCGACACCAAGGGGGTCATCCGCCATTCCATCATCAATGATCTGCCCTTGGGACGCAGTGTCGACGAGGCGCTCAGGATGCTCGACGCGCTCCAGTTCGTCGAAACCCATGGGGACCAGGTTTGCCCTGCAAACTGGAGAGAAGGCGACGATGCCATGAAACCGACAGCCGAGGGGGTTGCCAGTTACCTGGCCAAGCACGGCAAGTAAGCAGATACGCTGTTCAGTAAAAAAGGCGCGCCATCCGGACGCGCCTTTTTTTATATCTTGCGGCAGCGACAGTTGCGGGGGGGTATGCTTTGTGGTACATAGATTCAGAATGCACTTCGTTTGCTCGTGAAAGGAGAACCCATGCGCATTTTTGCTGCACTGCTTCCGCTCTTATTCTGCCTTGTCTGCACCGTGCCTGCAGTTGCCCAGGAATCCCAGCCTCCGGAAGCCGTGGTTGAAAAGATGGCATTCAAGCTGGGACGGGGAGTGACCAATGTCTTCACCAGTGTTGCCGAACTCCCCAAGCAGACCTATATCACCGTCCGCGACCGGGGGGCGGTGGGGTATGTCATTGGTCCCCTCAAGGGGCTCGGAATGACTCTGTACCGGGGAGTTGTCGGTAGTGTTGAAGCGATCTTCTTCATGGTTCCGCAACCGGGGTACTATGATCCGATGGTCGAACCGGAATATGTCTGGCAGGGCTGGGAGGATAAGCATAGTGAACAGAAGACTTCGAAGACTGAGTAAGCTGGTGCCGGGGAAAGCGCTTCGGATTCAGGTTGCGATGCTGCTCGCGGCACTGCTGTTCATTCCTGCGCTGGCACAGGCCGACCGCTACAAGGACGTGGATAGTTCAACACCCCAGGAGATCGCCGACGGAATGGGAACCAAACTGGCGCGAGGGGTGGCCAACGTCACCACCGGCTGGGGGGAGCTCCCCAAGCAGATTTACTATACGACAAAACAGGATGACTGGGCAAAGGGGCTCATCGTCGGGCCGGTCAAGGGGATCGTGATGACGCTTGTCCGTACCGCATCGGGAAAAAGAGCAGCATCGTGAGATGCGGCTCTTTTCGTTTCAAACGGTGAAGATATTACTTCGCGGCCGGAGCAGCAGCCGGAGCAGCAGCTTCTTCTTTTTTCACTTCTTTTTTGGCTTTCTTGGCTTTCTTCACTTTCTTGGCTTTCTTTACTTCTTTCTTCTCAGCAGCCGGGGCAGCAGCAGCCGGAGCGGCAGCAGCCGGAGCGGCTTCTTTCTTGGCTTCGGTGGCGAAGCAGGTACCAGCGAATGCTACTGCTACGAGGGCGGCGAGAACAGTGGAAAGAACTTTTTTCATTGTGTTTCTCCTTTTACAGAATGAATTGATGTCATCCCAAATGCAGTCAGCATGCCAATAGTGGTAAAATTCCTAACATGCCGGAAAGCTGAATGAAATAAGGCTGCAATGGAATGAGAGGCCATCAACTCTACCCTAAATCGGTAATTGTCTGCCTCATTTGCGGTAGGTATGCCAGGTGTGGGGCACTGCCGGCCCAACTGTCCGGAACTGGCAATCTTCTTGCCACGGTATGCTCCCATCTGCTAGTATCCGTGCCGGTCATGGCCTGGAAGCCGTGACCTTTTTTCTGGAGGATTTGTGCAGGAGTATCTGCTGGGAGTCGAAAAACCCGCCCGTTACATGGGTCATGAGATGGGCGCAGTGATAAAGCCCGATGCCGAGTTGCGCATCGCCTTGGCATTCCCCGATGTGTATGAGGTGGGGATGAGCCATCTGGGGCTAAAGATACTCTACGCCGTGCTCAACGAGCTGCCATGGGTCGCGGCAGAACGGGTCTATGCGCCCTGGCCGGATATGGAAGAACTGCTTCGCCGGGAAGGACGGCCGCTTGTCACCCTGGAGACGGCCAGATCGCTGGCCGATGTTCAGGTTATCGGGTTTACGCTCCAGTACGAGCTTTCCTATACCAATATCCTGAACATGCTAGACCTGGCCGGGATTCCCCTTTGTGCTGCCGATCGCACCGACCGTGACCCGCTGGTCATTGGGGGCGGGCCGTGTGCTGCCAATCCCGAACCGTTGGCTGATTTTTTCGATGCATTCGTGCTGGGAGACGGGGAAGAGGTTGTCGTAGAGCTGGTCGTTGCCGTCAGGGAGGGGCGCCGCGCCGGTCTGTCGCGGGAGCAGATGCTGGATCGCCTGGCCGGAATCCCCGGCGTCTATGTGCCCTCGCTCTTCGAGATTGCCTATGATCCCTCTGGCAGGGTCAGCGGAATCAAGGCGAAAAAGGCCGGCTACGAACGGGTACAGCGCCGCTGTCTGCCCGATCTGGAGCATGCACCCTTTCCCGTAGCCCCGGTCGTCCCTTTTTTGAAGACGGTACACGACCGGGTGAGTATCGAGATAGCCCGCGGCTGCACCCGCGGGTGCCGGTTCTGCCAGGCAGGATACCTCTATCGCCCGGTGCGCGAGCGCTCGCCGGAACGGGTGCTCTCCTGTGTGGCAGATTCGCTTCGTGCGTCCGGCTACGAGGAGATCTCCCTCCTCTCCCTCTCTGCCGGCGATTACAGCTGTATCGAACCGCTGCTCAAGGCCTTGATGGGCCGCTATGCCGAAGATCGGATCGCAGTGTCGCTGCCGTCGCTTCGGGTGGGGACCCTTACCCAGGAGCTGGTGGATGAGATAAAAAAGGTGCGGAAAACAGGGTTTACCCTTGCTCCCGAAGCCGGCAGCGAACGGATGCGGCAGGCCATCAACAAAGGGATCAGCGAGCAGGACCTGCTGGACAACGCCTATGCCGCCTATGCCGCCGGGTGGCGGCTCATCAAGCTCTACTTCATGATCGGCCTGCCCGGCGAGACCGATGATGATGTGCTGGCCATAGTCGATCTGGCACGGAAGGTCAAGATTCAGGGAAAGCGGGCCGGACGTGGTGGCGAGGTGAATGTTTCCGTCTCCAATTTTGTCCCCAAGTCCCATACCCCGTTTCAATGGTCTGCCCAGATCGGTGAAGCAGCGATTTCTGCCCGCCAGAAGCTGCTGCGAGGGGAATTACGGCGGGGCAAGCTCAACTTCAAGTGGCACGACGCTCCCCTCTCTTCCCTGGAAGGGGTCTTTGCCCGGGGGGATCGCCGCTTGGGCAAGGTGCTGCTGCGTGCCCAGGCCGTGGGCTGCCGGTTCGATGGCTGGGGCGAGCACTTCAGGAGTGACCTCTGGCAGCAGGCCTTTGCCGAGTGCATGGTTGAGCCGGCGTGGTATCTGCGGCAGCGCGGCCCGGACGAACTGCTCCCCTGGGACCATCTGGATTACGGTGTTACCAAGGAATTTCTCAAGGCGGAGTGGGAGCGGTCGCAGCAGGGGATTTACACCAGGGACTGCCGCAATGGGGACTGCAGCGGTTGTGGTGCCTGTGACTTCAGCCGGGTCAGGCCGCAGCTCGTGGAACATGCTGCAGAAACCACGATATTGGCCGCACATCCTCCCCAGTCAACCGACATGGCTGCCAGCGGGCATGCGCGGGTCAGGCTCCGCTTCGAGAAACGCGGCTCCATGCGCTTTCTCAGTCATCTCGAAATGTTGAACCTCTTCACCAGGGCGGTCAGCCGGGCCGGCATCCCGATCCGGTTTTCCCAGGGATTCCATCCCCATCCCCGCTTTTCTTTTGCGACCGCGCTCTCTGTCGGCGTCGAATCGTACTGCGAATACATGGATCTCGACATCAACGGCGGCTGTACGGCGCAGCAGGTCATGGACGGGCTCAATAGTGTGCTCCCCTCCGGCGTACTGGTCGTTGTTGCGGAAGAAATTCCATTGAACAGCCCCTCACTGTCGGTTATCATTAAGGCTGTGCGCTATCGGGTGGCCCTGCCGGGCGGATTGGCTCAAGGGCTGGATGCGCAGGTGGCCGCATTCCTTGCGCTGGACTCCCTCCCCTACCGGCGCGAAAAGCGGGGCAAGGTCACCGAGTTCGACCTGCGGCATGAGGCCCGCTCAATTGCCGTGACAGCTGCCGAGGAGTTGGACCTGGTGATCTGCCGGGGAAAGCCGCTCGAGTTTGTGGCGGCGATTACCGGGCTCCCTCTGGAGCAGCTGGCTGACTGCAAGAGAGCTCTATATCGAGCGGAGCAAGGTGAAGGGCATTGTCGGGAACATCTACAAGGGTAAGGTCGTCAGGGTGCTGCCGGGGATGCAGGCGGCATTCGTGGACATCGGTCTGGAAAAGGCCGCGTTTCTCTATGTGGCTGACGTCTTCGACGCCATTGACGAGTACGAATCGTTCATGGAGGGGAATGGCGGCAAGAAGGAGGACGGCCGGGATACGGGTGATGCCGACGGCTCGACCCCGCTCCATCCCATGCACCCCATCGAGGAGCTGCTCCAGGAAGGGCAGGAACTCCTGGTGCAGGTTTCCAAGGAACCGATCGGCACCAAGGGTGCGCGGATCACGTCGCACATCTCACTGCCCGGCCGGCACCTGGTCTATATCCCCACGGTGGACCACGTCGGCATTTCCCGCAGGATCGAGGACGAGGAAGAACGGGAGCGGCTGAAGGGGATCGTGGAGCGGATCAAGCCCGTTGGCAGCGGATTTATCGTTCGGACCGTTTCCGAGGGGAA
>JACRPV010000097.1:0-3860 GCA_016223015.1 Geobacter sp.
GGATCGACATGTTTTCGCCGATGGTGGCGATGGTCTCGTTCAGGAAGGTCTGCACCGTCTTGTCCGGGTCCTTGACAAAGGGCTGCTCCAGGAGGCAGATATCGGCATAGAACTTGTTGACCTGCCCCTCGATGATCTTCTCGATGATGTTGTCCGGCTTGCCGCTTTCACGGGCCTTGGCGCGGTAGATATCCTTCTCGCGTTCCAGGGCATCGGCGGCAACCTCTTCGCGGCGCACATACTGGGGAGCGGCCGCAGCGATATGCATGGCGACATCCTTGACGAACGCCTGGAAATTCTCGTTCTTGGCAACGAAATCGGTCTCGCAGTTCACTTCGACCAGCACGCCGATCTTGCCGCCGGCATGGATGTAGGAACCAACGGCCCCTTCGCTGGCCACGCGGCCGGACTTCTTGGATGCCGCGGCCAGACCCTTCTTGCGGAGATAGTCGACTGCCTTCTCCTGGTCGCCGCCGGTCTCCTGGAGAGCCTTCTTGCAATCCATCAGACCTGCGCCGGTCGCCTTCCTCAGTTCATTCACCTGTGCTGCTGTAATGCTCACGGTATCCTCCATAACGGCTCCAGCGGAGCCGAACGTATTGTCATGCTTTCGTACGCTGCCATGAAGGGCAGCCCACCGAACCGATCCGGTCTAGTCGGCGGTTTCTTCTGCGCCTTCAGCGGCCGCGGCCTCCACGGCTGCCTCCTCGCCTTCGCTGTCGGTCTGGAGATCGGTATTGCGTGCCTGTGCACCTTCCAGAACGGCATCGGCGACCTTGCTGGTCAGGAGACGGATGGCGCGGATGGCGTCGTCATTGCCCGGAATGATGTAGTCGATGTGGTCGGGGTCGCAGTTGGTGTCGACGATGGCCACCACCTTCCACCACCTTGATGCCGAGCTTATTGGCCTCCTGGACCGCGATCTCTTCGTTTTTCGGGTCGATGACAAAGATCACGCCCGGCAGCCGGCCCATACCCTTGATCCCGCCCAGGGTCTTTTCCAGCTTCTGGCGCTCCTTGTCGAACTTGAGCGCTTCCTTCTTGGTATAGGCCTCGGCAGTGCCGTCGGCCAGCATGGCGTCGAGCCGCTTGAGGCGGTCGATGCTCTGCTTCACCGTGGTGAAGTTGGTAAGCATCCCCCCCAGCCAGCGCTGGTTGACGTAGTACATGTTGCAGCGGCTCGCCTCTTCGGCAACCGAATCCTGGGCCTGCTTCTTGGTCCCGACGAACAGGACGTTTTCGCCGGAGCGAACCGCATCGGTCACGAAGTTGTAGGCGTTCTTGAAGAGCCTGACGGTCTTCTGCAGGTCGATGATGTAGATTCCGTTCCGTGCCCCGAAGATGTACGGCTTCATCTTGGGGTTCCAACGCTTGGTCTGGTGGCCGAAGTGGACACCGGCCTCCAACAGTTCCTTCATGGTGATACTCGACATACTCTCTCTCCTCTGTGTGTGGTTGGGCCTCCGCTTTCCGCCGTGTCCCGGAACCCTGGGAAGCCGTTATCAGGGGCCGATGTCGACCGTCCTGATTCCCGCCACCACCTGTTGGGCACCACCGGGGGCCTGGAAAGCGTGCGTTTTCAAGCAGCGGATGTATATAACACATACCCCCCTGCTTGGCAAGGCATTTTTGGCGTGCGACCCTTTACTTGGCGCCCCTTCTCATGTATCATGCGCAAGCCATGCTGACCACCTTCGACCGATACATCATCCGCGAGATCGCCGTTCCGTTCTTCCTGGGGATGGTGGCCTTCACCGCTGTCCTCCTGATGGGGAGATTCCTCAAGATCGCCGACATGGTCGTTGCCAAGGGGGTGCCGATCGCAGATATCGCCCGCCTGATCGCCTATCTCTTCCCCTCCTTTGCCCTGGTGACGATCCCTATGGCATTCCTCCTGGCCATACTGCTGGCGTTCGGCCGTCTTTCCGCCGACAGCGAGATCGTCGCCATCAAGGCGAGCGGCGTCAGCCTCACCCGTCTGCTGCTGCCGGTCATGGCGTGCGCGACCCTGGCAACCATCGCCACCGCCATTGTCGCAATCTATGCGGTACCATGGGGAAACACCTCCTTCAAGGGGCTCCTGACCAGGGCTGTGGAACAACGGGCCGAAGTGGACCTGCGGGAGCGGGTCTTCGTGGACAGCATCCCCGGGCTGGTTATCTATGTGGACCGCTTCGACCCCGTCCGCCAGACCATGACCGGCGTCATGATCCAGGACCAGCGCGACGAGAAGGCCCCGCTGACAATCTTCGCCCGCCAGGGGAGCGTAACGGTTCATCCCGGCGAACGCCGGGTCCTGCTCAACCTTACCGGCGGGAGCATCCACCGCAGCCTGGAAAAGGAGGGGTACCGCCTGATCCAGTTCCGCGATTATGTGTTGAATGTCCAGCTCCCGCAAACCGGCCAGGGGATCGGCCGCAACGAGCTGGACATGTCGCTTGGAGAACTGCGGGCCGGAGTCGGGAACCCGGCCACCGGCGACCGGATCCGGCGGGAGATGGGACTCGAATTCCATCGCCGCTTCTCCACCCCCTTTGCCTGTTTCGTCTTTGCCATAGCCGGCGTGCCGCTGGGGGTGCAGAACCGCCGTTCCGGCAAAGGGGGGGGATTTGCCGTCAGTATCGGCCTCCTTTTGCTCTACTACGTCATCCTCTCCGCCTGCAAGACACTGGGGGAGCGTGGCCTGGTCCCTGCGGTCGCTGCCATGTGGGGGCCGAACATCTTCTTCCTCGCCCTCGGGATCTGGTTCTTCAGGCGCGCGGTGACCGAGCGCCCCATCTTCGGTGGCCTGTCCCCCATCGACTTTGCAAGCTCGCTCTGGCAGCGGTTTGCCAGGCTATGGCCCCGCAAATGACCATCATCTCGCGCTACATAGTCATCACCAACCTACGGCTGCTCGGCCTCTGCGCCGGGTCGTTCACGGCAATCTACCTGGTGGTCGACCTGCTGGAAAAGGTGGGCAAATTCGCCCGCGCCGGCGGCGACCCGTACCATATCCTGCTCTTTTTCCTCTGGAAACTGCCGGAGATCGCCACCCAGGTCATCCCCCTGGCCGTGCTGATGGCGACCCTCCTTACCCTGGGCAGCCTCTCCCGCACCTCCGAACTGATCGCCATGCGGAGCGCGGGGGTCGGGCTGACGCGGGTCGCGGCGCCGCTTCTGGGGATCGGCCTTGCGGCAAGTCTCATCAACCTTGCCCTGTCCGAGTGGGTGGTGCCGAAGAGCTTTGAAAAGATGCGCTACATCCAGGAGGTGCAGATATCCCACAAAAGCCCGGCTGCCTTCTTCAGGCAGGGGGCGATCTGGTACCGGGAAGGCGATACCATCCTCCAGGCGCGCCTGTTCGACCCTGTGTCGACGGCCCTGCAGGGAGTCACCCTCTGGCAGCTCGATCCGACCATGCAGCCGGTAAAGCGGCTAGATGCGGCTCGCGCCGAACACCGGGGAAACGGCTGGCTCCTGCACAACGTGATCCTGCGCAACTACAGCGCCGGAAGCCTGACCCGGACGACACAGCGGCCGGAAGAACCGATACCGCTCAAGCTCAGCCTGTCCGACCTGCGGGTCGTGGGCAAGCAGGCGGAAAACATGGGATTCGTGGAGCTCAACAGGTACTGCGCAAAGCTGTCCCACGGGGGGTATGATGCCACCCGTTACCTCACCCTGCTCCATACCAAGCTGGCCGCACCCTTCAGCCCCCTGGTCATGGCCTTCCTCGGCATCCCCTTTGCCCTGCGCACGGGCCGCTCCAGCGGCATAGCCGTCGGCATCGGCATCAGCCTCGCCATCGGCCTTACCTACTTCATCATCAATGCCTTTCTCGTCTCCTTCGGCCAGGCAGGGGCGCTTCCTCCGCCGGT
>JACRPV010000097.1:3931-12222 GCA_016223015.1 Geobacter sp.
CGGTGGCGGCCTGGGCCGCAAACCTGCTCTTCATCGCCATCGGCATCTGGCTGGCGTTGACGATGGACGGCTAGGCGAACGCTTCCAGCGTCCGTCATGATTCGGCCGGACCTGTTGACATCCGCCACTGCCATGCTTTAATCCTCAATAGGATGCAGTACCGGACTTCCGAGCCGTCCCCCTGCCTCGCCCAAGGAGTTCCCATGAAATCCCTATTGACGCTGTTGTTCATCCTCATTCTCTCGTCTCCCGCCATGGCTGCCGGCACCTCGTCCCCCCTCCCCCCGAAGGGCGACCCCCGGCAGAAAAGCAGGCCGGCTCCGGCCCAGGAACGAGCGGACCGGATCACCATCCTCAGCATCATCCCTGCCCAGGGCGAACCGGGGGTGACCGTGACCCTTTCCGGGGCGGGCTTTACCGAAGGCACCACCGTCTTTCTCGGCAGCACCGAGATCCCGACCCGGATCATCGGGCCGAAACAGCTCAGCTTTGACATCCCCCGCCTGGCAGCAGGCCTCTATGCCCTCTTCCTGAAGACGGAGGACGGCAGCACCAGCAAGACCTACTCGTTTTCGGTCCAGCCCCTGAAGCCGGTGGCAACCTCGCTGTCGCCCGACAGCATCCCGTCCTGCACCATGGGCGGCAGCCGGGACGTGACCATAAACGGCAGGAATTTCCAGGAAGGAGCCCTGGTGCTGTTCGACGGCGGCGCCATCCGGAGCAGGTTCCTCTCGGCGGAAGGGATGGCGTTTTCGGTACCGGCAGTCAAGGGGGGGATTCACCAGATCCAGGTAAAAAACCCGGAAGAGACCGTCTCCACACCGCTGGCGCTGATGGTGGACACCCGGCCGGAGATCACCTCCATCAGCACCGGCGAGGATCATGTCAACTACTATGAGCTGATCATCGAAGGGAGGAATTTCCTGCAGGGATCGGTGCTGGTCGTGGACGGCATGCGGATAAGCGGCAGCAACCCGGCGCCGGGAGACCGGGACCGGCTGATCTACATGGACTGTACCCGGCTCATCTACCAGCGTTACCCGGCCGACCCGTCCGCCAAGGCCCTGCGGGTCCAGGTGGTGAATCCCGGCAACGAGGACAGTCCGGTGATCACGGTCAGCACACCGTAGCCGATCGGGGCGACGGGATGGAACGAAAAGAGGGGGGCGATCAGCCCCCCTCTTTTTTTCTCTTGCCTGAAGCTGCGGGAGATCAGCCAGAGCGCCCCGGTCGGTAGAAGGCAACGGCATTGTCGCAGAGAACCTTGGCTGCCAGCTTCTCACCCAGGGTATCGATCACCAGCAGCAGGTCGTCGTCGCTGTAGGGGCGGGGCGCCCTGGTGGAGGGGAGATCGGTGCCGAACATCAGGGCATCGGGATTGGCACTGCAGATATCCCTGAGGGCGGTGGCCACGTCGAAGTCCACCCGGCCGAATCCGGTCGCCTTGACGCGAACGCCGCGCTCCACCAGCTTGAGCAGATCGGGGAGCCCGTCACGGGAAAGCCCCAGGTGATCGATGCTCACCGCTGGAAGCCTCAGCAGGGTCTCCCGCAGCGCCGGCAGCTCCCTGGCATCGACGTAGAGCTCCACGTGCCAGCCGGCCAGCCCATGAACCCGCAGGGCAAAGCTCTCCAGGTGCGCCACGCTTTCCGAACCACCGCGCCGGATGTTGAAGCGGACCGCCCGCACCCCGAGCCGGTCCAGCCGCACGATCTCGGCGTCGCTCACCTGCGCCGGAAGCTGGGTCACGCCGACAAACGACGGGCCGAGACAGTGCAGGGCGTCCTCCAGGTAGGTCTGGTCGAGAGCCTGGAACGATCCCGACACCACGGCACCGCCGGCAAGGTTGAGCCCGCCGGTACGCGCCAGGTAGTCGGCGCAGGAAAAATCGGGGGGGAGATAGCCGTCATTGGGGACCAGGGGGAAACGGCGGTCGATGACATGAAAATGGCTATCGAAGACCCTGAAGCGCTTAAGGGCCGATTCGTGTGGCATGATGCCCCTCCCTGGTCAGGCGCAGTCGAGCTGTTCCCAGAACCCCGAATCGCAGGTCTGCCGGATCTCCTGGGAAAAGGCGTCCTGAGCGTTCCTGGGGGAAAGGGTCCTGGCGGTCTCCTGCATCCGCTGGACAAACAGCTCCTGCATCGTGATGTCGCGGCCGAGGGAGAACTGGTCGAACTCCCCCTTGTGGTTCTTGATCTGGATAAGCATGGCGGCGCAAGCCGTGGCATCCTCGCCGTGCAGGGGGAGGATGAAGCTCTCGTACCCCTCCCAGAGGGCGGCAATCATCTTCTGCATCGACTTCGAGTCCGGAAGAACGATCCGCCAGTCCATGGCCGCCGTCATGATGATCCCCGGCGGCGGCTCGACGATGAAATACTCCCCGTTCGGCACCCGTTGTGCCAGAAAGCGGAGAAACTGCTCGGAGGATACCGTATCCCCCACATGCGCCAGCGCACCCTGCACGACCATGGTTGCTCCTTTGCTTCTGAAACGGTTCTTTTGCGCCCTGGCGGTGTCAATCTTCGGGATTTCTTGCCAAGACAAAAAATCTCCCGTTTACGATCTGGAAACCCTTAGAGTCAATCCGGAAAGACCCAACTTCGCTGCCGCGCCGACGACGCGACCTACAGCAGGGAGAGGATGTCGCCATGCCGGTCGATGCGGGCAAAACCGGGCATGTCTGCCTTGTAGGCGACAAAGGGGACGCCGGCGGCCAGGGCGGCCAGCCGATCGACCTCGGAATCGCCGACAAACAGGGCTTCGCGAGCTTCCAGGCCATAGTGATCGAGCACCCGCAAAAGCGGCTCGGGGTGCGGCTTGGGATTGGCGACCTTGTTGGCGGTCATGACGCAGCCGAAATAATCGGCAAGATCGAAGCTCTCCAGGACCGTCTCCATGGAGGTGGAGCGGTTGGTGCAGACGGCCAGCTCGACCACCCCCTGCAACGCCAGCAGGGTCTCGCGGTACCCCTCTTCCATGACCAGCATCGGCACCAGGTCGAGGTAGTCGATGGCGCCGGCCAACCGGACCGATTCCTGCCAGTCGGCCTGATCGGGAAAGAAGTAGGCGAGCACCTCGCGGTTGGCATAGGTGTGCAGCACCCGCATGACCTCAGCGTCGCTCCGGTCCAGCGTCTTTCCCATCTGCCCGAGAATCCGTTCGTAAAAGGCGACGTTCGCTTCAAACGAGTCGAACATGACGCCGTCGCAGTCGTAGATCACCACCTTGCAGCTGTTTGCGTTACTCACTGTCTTCCTTGTCCCGGTCGCTACTGCCGGCCTTTCCCAGATACTCCTCCCATTCGAGCGGGAGCAGGTACTTCTTCTTGCTGTTGCACTCCTTGCAGGCCGGCACCACGTTGCCGCGGCTGCTCTTGCCGCCGCGGATGACGGGAACGATATGGTCCAGGGTCAGTTCGTCCGCCGCGAAACTGTTGCCGCACCAGTGGCAGACCCCTTTTGCCAGCCGGTTCTTCCACCACTGGCTTTTGCGCAGCTCCCGGGCCTTCTCCTTTTCCCGCCGGATCTCCTGCTCGGATACCTCGATGATGAATGCCATACTCTGCCTGCGCCCGCCCTTCCTAGCCTCTGTACTCTTCCAGTGCCGTGCGCGCCAGCTCGTCGCAGCGTTCGTTCTCGGCATGGCCGTTATGCCCGCGGACCCATTGCCACTGGATGCGGTGAACCTTTGCCAGCTCGGCCAGCCGCTCCCAGAGGTCGCGATTCATGACCGGCTCCTTCTTGCTGTTGATCCACCCTTTCCTGATCCAGCCGGAAAGCCATTCGGTCATCCCCTTGACCAGGTACTGGGAATCGGTGGTGAGAACCACGGTGCAGGGGTGCTTGAGGGCAGCAAGGGCTGCTATGGCCGCGGAAAGCTCCATCCGGTTGTTGGTGGTGGCTGCCTCGCAGCCAAAGAGTTCCTTTTCGTGCCCCCCGTAGCGCAGGATCGCCCCCCACCCTCCCGGACCGGGGTTGCCGCTGCAGGCGCCGTCGCAGAATATCTCCACCGTACCGCTCGATCGTTCAGCACTCGCCGACATACGCCCCCTCTTCCTTCAGCAGGTCGGCAATGGCGGACATCACCCGGTCGACGATGAGCTGGTGGGTTTCCTTGCGGTCCTCCAGCTGGAACAGGTCGGAAAAATCCAGCGGCTTGCCGAACACCACCAGGCCCTCCTGGCCGAAACGGGGGAACTTCCAGCGGTTGAGACCGATGAGCGCCGTGGGGATCACGGTGGGCCGGGTGTCGTAGATGATCTTCCCCACCCCGCGGTTCCCCTTCCCCAGCCGGCCGTCGCGATGGCGGGTCCCTTCGGGGAAGAGCATCACCCGCTGGTCGACGAGCAGCTCGTTGATCACCTTTCCTGCCCGCACGTCCCTGCCGCGGCGGACCGGGAAGGCCCCCCAGGAGCTGTAGAGCAGACGCTGCAGCGGTTTGTGGAACAGTTCCTCCTTGGCTGGCGCCCAGATCATCCGCAGGGGGAAATGCCGGACCATGGCCCAGGGGAGGAAGATGGTCTCAAAGGCAGAGATATGGTTGGCAGCCAGCAGCACGCCCCCCTGATCGGGGATGTTCCCGGCGCCTTTGGTGCGGAAATTGTTGCACAACGATGCATAGATGCCTATGACGTGGGCCGAAAAGGTGACCCACAGGCGTCGCGGCAGTGAAACGTTCACGGCTCTCCTCACTCATGATGTGTAATCGGTACAGCACCGTCGCCGGTTGCCAACGGCAGGATGAAATAAAAGACCGCACCGGCGTTCACGGCTCCTTCAGCCCAGACCGTTCCGCCGTGGCGTTCGATGATCCGCCCCACCGTGGCCAAGCCGATGCCGGTGCCGGGGAAGTTCCGGGCATCGTGGAGGCGGGCAAAGGGCTTGAATAACTCCCCCACCCGGGACATGTCGAATCCCGCCCCATTGTCCCGGACGAAAAAGGCCTCGCCCTGGGGCGTGGCTGTCCGGCCGAAGCCGATCACGGCCTGCGGCCTTTCTTTGGTGTACTTCCAGGCATTCCCCAGCAGGTTTTCCAGGAGCACCCGCATCAGGCGCGGGTCCCCGTAGCCATTGAGCCCTTCGGCAATCTTCCAGTCGACCGCCCGGTCCGGCCAGATCATGCTGAGTTCCAGGCTGATCTCCCGGGCAATGGCCGACAGGTCGACATCGGTATTGGCCATGGAACAGCTGGAGATCCGGGCCAGCCCCTGCAACGCCTCGATCAGCTCCTCCATCCGCTGGCTGGCTTCATGAATGGTCTTGATGTAGTAACTGCTCAACTCCGGGCTGTCGTTACATTCGTCCTTCAGCGCCTGGGCAGCGGTGTAGATGATGGTCAGCGGCTTGCGCAGGTCATGGGAAACCGACGAGCTGAACGCCTCCAGCTCGCGGTTCACCGCTTCCAGGTCCGACGCATTCCGGGCGAGTTCCGCCTGGGTCTGCACATACGCGGAAATGTCCCGCACGAGCTCTATGCCTGCCACCACGTTGCCGGCGGCATCGCGCAGGGGGGAGGCGGTCATTTCCACATGGCTGACCGGAGCGCCGGCAGGAAGCGCCTTCACCAGCTTATGAATACCGCCATCCCGGAATGCCGCCAGTACCGGGCAGTCGGGACAGGCCGTATCCCGTTGGTCATAGACCGTAAAACAGAACGACCCGACAAAGTTGCCGCCACTCAACTGCTGATGAACCTGGTTCTGATAGAGGATCTTGAGATTCGTGTCCTGGATGCTGATCCCATCGCCGATGGCGGCAACGATCGATTCGCTCTTTGCCCGCTCGGTTGCCACCTCGGCCAGTGCGTGCTGCAGGTCATGCTCCAGGCGGTACCGTTGCCTGACGATGAGGCAGATGAAAACCGTGAAGAGCGCCAGGAAGAACTCGAAGGTCCCGCGCAGCCAGAGTTCGCGGGACGAAGGGGCGAATATCTGCTGGAGCACGCTCCCTTCCGAAAAGAGCACGGCATCGATGACGGTATCGAACAGCCAGAACAGGATACCACAGGTGACGGCCATGATGATGATATGTCGCTGCCTGAAATGGGGCATGGCGTTTGATTCCCATCAGAGAAGCCGTGAACGGGCCGGGCACGGCAAGATTACTGGAGCGGGGCAAAAGATGCAACCCCTTTCCTGGCTGGACCTTATCCGCCCGCAAGGTCGATGCCGGCAATGGCCGTCCCGCAGGCGGGGCAGCAACCGGTGGCAAGACGGTTCGCAAGGATGCTGAAGCCGCTGCGCCGAATGAGCTGTTCGCCGCAGCCGGGACAGGCGGTATCCTCCCGACCCGGCGCAGTGACATTCCCCAGGTAGATGTAGCGCAGCCCCTGCCCCCTGCCGATATCATACGCCCGGTCCAGTGTCTCCACCGGCGTGCCCGGACGGTCGGTCATCAGGTAGGTCGGATAGAATCGGCTCACATGCCAGGGGGTGTCGACCCCGAGTTCATCGGCAATGAAACGGGCAATGGCGGCAAGTTCGGCATCGCTGTCGTTCAGTCCCGGTATGACCAGGGTGGTCAACTCGATCCAGATATTGTGCCGCCGATAATCGCGGATGGTTTCCAGCACCCCTTCCAGGCGGGCTCCCACCACCCCCCGGTAGAAGCTGTCGGTAAACCCTTTCAGGTCGATGTTGGCGGCATCGAGGTGTAGAGCGATCAGCTCCAACGCCTCCGGTGTGATGTAGCCGTTGGTGACGAAGATGGTCTTGAGCCCTGCCTCATGGGCCAGCACCGCCGTATCGCAGGCAAACTCGAAGAAGATGGTCGGTTCGGTATAGGTGAAGGAGATGGAACGGCATCCCGCCTGCGATGCCCTGCGGACGATATCGGCCGGCGACCGCTTTGTGCCGGGAATCTCCACCGTACCCGGCGGCACCTGGGAGATGGAATAGTTCTGGCAGTGCCGGCAGTGGAAGTTGCACCCTGCCGTGGCAACGGAATAACTGAGGCTGCCGGGCTGGAAATGGTACAGCGGCTTCTTCTCCACCGGGTCCACGTGTTCGGCAATGACCCGACCGTAGACCAGCGACATGAGCGTTCCGTGCAGGTTTTCCCGGACCCCGCAGATCCCCCGCTTGCCGTCGGCAATGATACAGCGGTGCCGGCAGAGGCTGCAGCGCAGCCTGCCATCGTCGAGCTGCTCAAAAAACAGGGCCTCTTTCATGGATCACCCCCTGGCCGGCGCCGGCACAACCCGCAGCAACCGGCAACGACACAGCATCCCGTCCAAACAACAGTCTATTCATGAGACTCGGACATTGTTGCACGACTGTAACAGTAGTAAAAAGTGTACCACTCATACTGGACAGTGGAAATCGGGAATCGTGTTTTATTGAAAAAACAGACAGTTTTTCATCATGTTATCGTTATGTGACAGGCGCCAGACACAGTGGCAAGGAAGAAGAAAATAGACCGTGGTATGAAAAACACGTGATAAAAGCTTCATAAACAGTTGTTTTAGCAAACTTTTTTCTCAATTTCCCATTGCGCAAACCGATTCTTCTCATTATAGTTAAATCAGCTCAAGGAAAGGAGGTACCAACCATGACCTGTCCCCTATGCAACATCGCAACCGGCGTAGAGATAGACATGCATTCCGACGGATATGCCAAGGATCTGTTCGAATGCACCGAATGCGGCTCGATCTGGGTTCTCGACCGCGACGGCATCGTCCTGCTCAACAACAGGGCTGCCTGAAGAGCAACGGAAAGGAGCGCCCATGCACCGGATACCAGCACCAGGAGCCGTCGGGAAAGATCTGTCCCTTTCCGGACAGCCGGATTTCCGCCTGCCAGACCCTGCCACACGTAGCCTGACGCCACGCAAGATCCTTTTGAACTGAAAAACGCCGGGTAGCCAACCCCGGCGTTTTTGTTTCTCCCAGCTCTTTTTCTCCTCGATGGGGTGTCAGAACATGAAACGGCGCATGCTGACATTCAGGAGAATGGCCACGCCGGTCATGGATGTGACCAGGGATGTCCCGCCATAGGAGAGAAACGGCAGCGGGACCCCCACCACCGGGAACAGACCGATAACCATCCCGATAGTGATGACGATATGCCAGAAGAGCATGGCTGTCACCCCGAGTGCCAGCAGCCTGCCGAACCGGTCGTTACACCGCCCGGCAATCTGCAACCCCCACAAGACAAGCATCAGGTAGAGGAAGAGCAGCACCGTGCAGCCCGCCAACCCCCATTCTTCGGCAAAGACCGAAAAGGCGAAGTCGGTATGCTGTTCAGGGAGAAAGCGGAGCTGCGTCTGCGTCCCGTGCAGGTATCCCTTCCC
>JACRPV010000044.1 GCA_016223015.1 Geobacter sp.
AACCGGAATTCGCCGGCCTGGCCATGGCCTTTTCCTCGGTATCGGTGGTTACCAATTCGTTGCTGTTGAAACGTCTGGCGCGAAACCTCTAGCCGGTTGTTGAAAACGAAGTTTCAGCGCAGCAAAAAACTCAGGCTGTTCAAAAGCAGTCAGATCGTCGCACCCGCAGGAGCGACCGAGGAGGCGTAGCAGCGCTACGCCGCACAAAGGGAGTGACGAGGACGGCGGCGAGATGGCTGCTTTTCAACAGCCTGCCAGGAGAAGAAGATGACAACGAGACAGAGCATGATGCGGCTTGCCATCGAGATGGCAATCATGGTGGCGCTGGCAGCGGTGATCGGCGTGTCCTGGAATTACCGGCTGCTGGTGAATGCCTGGACCGGAAAGGGCGCCGAGGCGCCGAAGGCCGCCGCAGGGATATCGGCGCCAATCCCCTTGCCGCTGGGGCTCATGCAGGTCAAGGAGCTCTATGACCGCAAGGAGGCGACCTTCATCGATTCCCGCGACCGTGTCGCCTACGGCAGCGGCCATATCAAGGGGGCCATCTCCCTGCCGCTCATGGATACGGCAACGGCGATTCCCGAATTCGGCAATCGTGTGCCCAAGAACGCCACCCTGGTCGTCTACTGCAGCGGCTATGCCTGCGAGGACAGCATCGAGGTGGGGAGGCAGTTGCTCGCCATCGGCTACACCACGGTCTATTACTTCGACGGCGGTTTTCCTGCCTGGCGCGATGCCGGGTACCCGATTGCACGGAGGCCATAAGCAATGTCACGCGACGCGTCACGAGCCAAAAGCGGAGATCAGATGCAGAATCCCCTCATCAAGCACAGCATAGCCATTGTCCGGATCTGTCTCGGGGCTGTGTTCCTCTATGCCGGCATGCTCAAGATTGTCGACACCACGGCCTTTGCCGGCAGCA
The DNA here is from genome assembly GCA_016223015.1 of Geobacter sp. GTDB lineage: Bacteria > Desulfobacterota > Desulfuromonadia > Geobacterales > DSM-12255 > Geoanaerobacter. Next base: position 923 of record JACRPV010000044.1, read on the forward strand.
TCGCGGCCTATCGGCTCTTTCCCTATTTCTTCAACTACCTGGTGGCTGCCGTTCTTCCCTGGCTGGAGGTCATCTGCGGCGTCGTGCTGGTTACCGGCTGGCGGACGCGTCCCGCGGCTTTCATGATCCTGCTCCTGAACCTGTTCTTTACGGCAGCGCTCCTCTCGGCCCTCATCCGGGGGCTGGAGATCGACTGCGGCTGCTTCAAGCCGGGAGCCGCGGACCCGCCGCTCATGGCCATCGGCCGCGACCTGGTCTTCATGGCAATGGCCGGCCTGGTCATCTGGCAGGACTGGCGGCGTTCCGCGGCGTGACCCTGCTTGCAGTTTGCGCCGAAATGCTCTAGAATGCGCCCCGTTTTGCATCGTTTTTTCCGGAGTTGCCCGTGTCCAACGAGTTGATACTGATCATTGCCGCCTACCTGCTCGGCTCCGTCCCCACCGGCCTGGTCCTGGCCCGTGTCGTGGGGGGGGTCGACATCCGCACCACCGGCAGCGGCAACATCGGCGCCACCAACGTCAGCCGCACCCTGGGCTGGAAGGTGGGGGTGCTGACCCTGGTCGGCGACTGCCTGAAGGGGGTGGTGCCGGTGCTTCTGGCGTATCGCCTCGGCTTCACCGAGGGGTGGCTGGCACTGACCGGCCTTGCCGCGTTTACCGGGCATATCTATACCGTCTTCCTCCGCTTCAAGGGGGGGAAGGGGGTGGCAACGGCCCTGGGGGTCTTTCTGGCGATGTCGCCGCTTTCGGTGCTGGCGGCCCTGGCGGTCTTCGGGCTGGTCTTCTGGAAATGGCGCTATGTGTCGCTGGCCTCCATCTCCGCTGCCGCTGCCATGCCGCTCCTGGTGGCCCTGATCGACCGGCGCGGCCTGATCTTCCTCATGTCCGGGGTCATCGCCCTGCTGGTGATCTGGCGGCACCGGGAAAACATCCAGCGCCTGCGGCTCGGCACGGAGAGTAAGTTCAAAAAATCATGAATATGCCGGGATCGCTGCTGCGCAGAAAATACCGGCTGGTGCTCGCACTGGCCGCGGTCGTCCTGATCCTTGCCCTGGGAGGCTTTGCGCTCCTCATGCGGCCTGTCGGCGGCGATACCGCCCAACTGGTCGACTGCGTGAAAGGGGCGCCCCTGCAGCGGGTGGCAGCCGACCTGGAAAAGCGCGGGGTGATCCGGAGCGCTCGGGTCTTCGTCCTTCTGGCCCGGCTGCGCGGCGAAGACGACAAGATCAAGGTCGGCACCTACCAGGTGCGCGGCGACATGACGCCGCTTCAGATCCTGCGGAAGATGGTGGCGGGCGAGGTCTATGCCCACCGCTTTGCCGTGCCCGAAGGGTACTCCATCTACCAGCTGGCCGAACTGCTGGAGGCGCGCGAGATCTTCAGCCGCCGGGAGTTCCTGGCCGCCTGCGCCGACCGGCAGCTCCTCCGGGAGATGGGTGTGCCCGGCCCGAGCGTGGAGGGGTATCTCTTCCCCGCGACCTATATGATCACCCCCGTCATGAGGCCTGCCGAGGTGATCCGGATGATGGTGGCCCAGTTCGACCGGACCTATGCCGGCCGTTTCGGCGCTGCCGGCCGCGGTCAGGCTGCCGCAGGGCACCGGCTGGTCACCCTGGCTTCCCTGGTGGAGAAAGAGGCGGTCAGAGCGACCCGACCTCGGTCTACGGGGTGCGGGCCTTTGCCGGCAACGTCTCTTCCCGTGACGTGCGCCGCAATAACCCGTACAATACCTACCAGATCGATGGCCTCCCTCCCGGCCCCATCGGCAACCCCGGCATCGAGGCGCTCCAGGCGGTCATTGCGCCTGCCCGGACCCCTTATCTCTATTTCGTTGCCAAGAAGGACGGCACCCACTTTTTTTCCACCACGCTTGACCAGCACAACAGTGCTGTTACAACGTATCTGAAGGGAGCTGCCGGAGGACCGGCAGCCGGGAAGCGCGCAACGGGGTACCGCAATGACGACCCGAGTCTTACTGGCCGAAGATAACGAAGCCCTTTCCCACATGCTGGTGCGGTTTCTCGCCGCCCAGGGGTATGAGGTCCTGGCTGCGAAAAGCGGCACCGATGCGTTGCGGGTGCTGGCGGCCCATGAGATCGGCCTGCTGGTGCTCGACCTGCGGCTGCCCGAGATAAACGGTATCGAGGTCTTGCAGCGGCTCCGCAAGACACAGCGCGGCCAGGCCCTTCCGGTGATCATCATGACCGGCTACTACCGGGGGGGGAAGTACGCCGAGGCAGCCCGCGCCCTGGGGGTCGAACACTACCTGGAAAAGCCGTTCAGCCAGCAGGCCTTTCTCCACGCCGTCGAGTCGGCCACCGCTGCCACGCCGGAGAAGCGGTCCGCGCCGAACACCCTGCTGCCCCTCCTGGTGGAACTCCACTACGGCAGGCAGAGCGGCCTGCTCAAGCTCCGCCAGGGGCCTTCCGTGGCGATCTCCCAGGGGGTCCCCTATTCCTTCGTTTCCAGGGGGAGCCGGGATTTCCCCGCCTTCCTCGCTGCGCGGGGGAGGCTGACCCCGGAGGAGCAGCAGCTCTTTGTCAACAGCGGCGAGGAGCGGCTGTTCCTCACCCAGTCCGGCCTGCTCCCCTATGAGGATCTGCTTGCCGAATCGCGCCAGTTCCTGGCGAAAACCCTCCTGGACAGCCTGCGCGTCAATGCCGCAGCCGAGTTTGTGCCGGGCAGCGTGGAGCCGGAGCTGCCGCTGGTCCCCCTGCTCCTTCCCGAGTTCGTCTACGAGGCGGTTACCAGCCATTCCCTCTCGTTCAATGCCGATGCCTTTTTGTCGCGCTACGGGCACCTCTATCCCGGCCGCACGGCGCGCTTCTTCCGCCAGAGCAACTTCGTGGCCATGCGGCAGGAGGACATCGCCACCCTCGGCCTGATCAATGGCCGCCGCACCCTGCACGAGATCGTGGAGCAGGGGGCGGTCCGCAACGACGCAACTGGGTTCTGCCACTTCCTTCGGCTGTTCCGTCTCATCGAGTTGCACCCCGCGCCGGCAGAGGAGGAGCGGGCCGATTTCCCGCTCAAGACCCTCTACAATCGACCCCTGGAGGAAGAACAGGCAGCGGAGGAGAAATCAGAGGGGTTCGAGGATCTGGTGCAGGAGGTCTCCGGTTCGGTCGAGCTTGCGGTCGGCTCCCACGGCATGGCAGCGCCGCTCTCGTCGGCGGAGATCAGCTTCGAGCAGCAGGTACAGCGGGATGCCGCCTATATCAAGGACAAGAACTACTACGAGCTGTTCGGGCTCACCCCCGGCTCCTTCTCCTTCAACGCCCTGAAGGAGTCGTACTCCGCCCGGACCAGGACCTACGCCCCGGAACGGCTGATGGAGCTCTCCTCAGCCACCCTGGAGAGCGCCCAGGAGGTCCTTTCCTCCTTCTCCACCGCCTACAACACCCTTTCCAGCGTCGTCTCCAAGGAGCGCTACGACGAGCTGCTCAATGCCGAAAAGGTCGGGATCGACGGCAAACAGGACGACAAGCTCCAGGCCCAGGTCCAGTTCCAGTCGGGCAAGGTCTTCCTGGAGATGGGGGAATTCGCCAATGCCGAGAAGGCCCTGGCCGACGCCTACCGCCTGGAGCAGGAGAACCCGCTGCACGCCGCCTACCTCGCCTGGGCCATCTACCGCAACCCCGCCAACCAGGGGGCGCGGTCTGCCCAGGAAAAGGCGAGATCACTCCTCTCCCGCTCGCTGCAGAGCGGCAAGCATGCCGAGGCCTACTCCTTCCGGGGCTGGATGCTCCTGGACGAGGGGCGCGACGGCCTGGCCGAGGGTGAGCTGCAGAAGGCCCTCAGGCTCAACCCCCGCGACAGCCTGGCCCAGAAGGGGATGCAGCTCATTGCCGAACGCCGGCAGGCGGAGAAGAAAGGGCTGTTCAGAAAGATCTTCGGGTGAGCGGATCGGCGCGACAGGTCATCGTCGACGTGGAAACCACCGGCATGTCGACGAACAACGGCGGCCGGGTCATCGAGATCGGCGCCGTGGCCGTCGAAGACGGGGCGATCGTCGCCGAACTCGGCACCCTCATCGACACCGGCTCCCCGATCCATTACGGAGCCTTCCGGGTACACGGCATCTCCCGCGAGATGCTCCGCGGCAAGCCGGCGCCGTCCGACGTCTGGCCCCAGTTCCTGGATTTCTTCGCCGAATCCCCGCTCGTTGCCCACAATTCGCAGTTCGACAGCGGCTTCGTCCGTCACGAGCTCGCCCTCCTCGGTCTTACCCTCCCCAACCCCTGGCACTGCACCGTCCGGCTTGCCCGCAGGCGCCTCCCGCAGCTTCCCAACCACAAGCTCGAAACCGTTGCCCGCCACCTCCTGGGCAACATCCCGCACGACTGCTGCCTCCACCGCGCCCTCGACGACGCCCGCCTCACGGCACAGGTCTGGCTGGCGCTGCAGGGGTGCTGACAGTAGCTCTTCCGAAAGACATTCGCCGTAAGGGTTAAGCATATTCTGCTGTTACCTCTTTGATGTATCTGCGTTTATCTGCGTATATCTGCGGTTAAAAGATTTTTTTTGGTCAGCTTGTGACATTTTCTGTCGCATGCATCGGTACACTATCCATTGCGTGACAAATCCCGGTCGAAGTCTCTGCTACGAAAAGATTAAAGTCCTTGCATGTGTTGGAGTTGTATGGGATTAATGTTGTAACTGGCTGATTTGGCGTGTAAAAATATTTTACACTGTAAAATTTTTTTACACGTGGGGAGGGTGGGGACGCATGGATTACGATCCTGAGATACACCATCGCTGGTCGATTCGTCTGCAGGATATGGTATGTCGGTGATGGGGCGTGTTACGGTGTGCGTGCAGGGGCGGGAGTTCGTGTAAATCTTAGTGGAGATTGTTACGCCAGGAGTTTGGTTCACGCTTCATATGCATTATCGATACGATCAGTATCGTCCCGGTGCGAATCTGGTAAATGATGCTGAAAGGGAAGCGATTGGTGCGACAGCGGCGGGTTCTTGTCGAAAGCAGTGTCCATGCAGATGGATTGTCAGCTATCCGTTCAATTGTATGGGCGACTTCGGCGGCAAATTCGAAACCGAGTCCTTCGCTTTGTTCGTTATACCAAGTGATGGCGTCGAGCAACTCGGATTCGGCAGAATCAAGGACAACAATGCCGGTTATTTTTTCCATGAATTGATCTTCTCAAATACCGATGCTGCCGAAGAACTGCCGATTTCACCGCGATCATAGGCGTCGATCCGATCTTCCGCTTCTTGAGCCCAGAGTCGGTCGAGACGTTCGCGATCAGTAGGGTTGAAGCTTTCATGAAGCCGTTCGATCAGTTCGGCGCGTTCCACTGGCGGCAGTGTCAAGGCATCGGCCAGGACTTGGCGCATGGTGTGAGCCATGATAAATCTCCTTCGACATTGGTGTCTCCTACTGTAGCACTTGAGCAGCGGCCTGTAAAGCGGGGTGGGGGGCAAGATAACACC
>JACRPV010000065.1 GCA_016223015.1 Geobacter sp.
GCGGCGCCCCCAGCGGCCCCACGAGCGCGACGTGGCCATCAAAGCCACGCGCAAGCCCGCGGCCGCTCCGGCGGCGCCATCGGAAAGGAAAGCATGACGAATCTAGATCTGAAAGCCTTGGTGGGAAAGCTCAACCCGGTCTGCCGCAAGGCCCTGGAAGCCGCGGCGGGCATGTGCCAATCCAACACCCATTACGAAGTGGAGATCGAGCACTTCCTGTATAAACTGCTCGACGATGACGGCAACGATATTCCCATCCTGCTCAAGTACTTCGAAGTCGAAAAAGCCCGGGTGCTGGCCCAGCTTACCGGCGCCATCGGCCGGTTCAAAACCGGCAATGGCCGCACCCCCTCGCTGTCGCCGCGCCTGCCCAAGCTGCTCTCCAAAGCCTGGCTGCTCGCTTCGGTGAACCGCGGCGCCCAAACCATCTGCTCGGGCCACATCCTGTGGACCCTGCTGGCCAAGCCCTACTTCGCCGATACGATTCTGTCCGGCGTGCCGCAGCTATCGGCCCTCTCCCTGGAGACCCTATCGGCCCACTTCCATGAGATCCTGACCAAATCGGCCGAGCAGCGCTTCGAGCGCGCCGCCGCGCCATCGGGAGTCGCGGCGGGCTACGGACCGGCCATGGCCATGGGAACCCGCGCCTTGGACCATTACACTATCAATCTGACCGAACGGGCCCGGGCCGGGCAGATCGACCCGGTCATCGCCCGGGACACCGAGATCCGTCAGATGGCCGACATCCTCATCCGCCGGCGCCAGAACAACCCCATTCTCACCGGCGAGGCCGGCGTGGGCAAGACCGTGGTGGTGGAGGGCTTCGCCCTGCGCGTGGTCCAGGGCGACGTGCCCGGCCCGCTCAAGGACGTGGAAGTGCGCACCCTGGACCTGGGCCTCTTGCAGGCCGGCGCCGGGGTCAAAGGCGAATTCGAAAACCGGCTCAAGGAAGTCATCAAGGAGGTCAAGGCCTCGCCCATCCCCATCATTCTCTTCATCGACGAGGCCCACACCATGATCGGCGCCGGTGGCGGCCAGGGGGCCGGCGATGCAGCTAACCTGCTCAAACCGGCCCTGGCCAAGGGCGAGCTGCGCACCATCGCGGCCACCACCTGGGCCGAGTACAAGAAGTACTTCGAAAAGGACGCGGCCCTCTCGCGCCGTTTCCAGGTGATCAAGATCGAAGAGCCCGACGAACCCCAGGCCCTCTTGATGATGCGCGCCATCTGCCCGCTCTTCGAGCAGCACCACCAGGTCACCGTCACCGACGAGGCCCTGGTGGACGCCGTGCGCCTGTCCAACCGCTACATCTCCGGCCGCAAGCTGCCCGACAAATCGGTGAGCGTCCTGGACACGGCCTGCGCCCGGGTGGCCATGGGCTTCAACGCCGTGGCCGCGCCCATCGAGGCGGCCCAGCGCCGCATCGAGCGCATCGGCTGGGAGCTGGAACGCCTGCGGGCCGAACAGCGCATCGGCCGGGAGCACGGCGAGCGCATCGCGGCCCTGGAAGAAGAACGCGGTCAGGCCGGAGCGGTGCTCGAAACGCTCCAAAAGCAGTGGACCCAGGAAAAAGATCAGGTCGCTCTGATCCAACAACTGCGCGCCGCCATCCGCCAGGCAGCCGCCGACACGCCGCCGGAGCAGATCGCTGAAAAGCGCCGCGAGCTCTTGCGCCTGGAAGCCGCGCTCAAAGAGATGCAGCACAACGAACCGCTGCTCAAGGTGGAAGTAGACACCCAGACCATCAGCGAGGTGGTCTCGGGCTGGACCGGCATCCCCACCGGCCGCATGCTCACCGACGAGATCCCCATGGTCCTCAACCTTGAAAACGCACTGGCCAAACGCATCATCGGCCAGGATCACGCCTTGTCCGCCATCGCCCGGGTCATCCGCACGGCCCATGCCGGCATCGAAGATCCTGGAAAGCCCACCGGCGTCTTCATGCTCGTGGGCCCCTCGGGTGTGGGCAAAACCGAAACCGCCCTGGCCCTGGCCGAACTGCTCTACGGCGGCGAGCAGAACATGGTGACCATCAACATGTCCGAGTACCAGGAGGCCCACACCGTGTCGGGCCTCAAGGGTTCGCCTCCCGGGTACGTGGGCTACGGCGAAGGCGGCGTGCTCACCGAGGCCGTGCGCCGGCGGCCCTACAGCGTAGTGCTGCTGGATGAAATCGAAAAAGCCCACCCGGACGTCACCGAGCTGTTCTACCAGGTGTTCGACAAGGGGGTGCTCGAAGATGGCGAAGGCCGCAAGATCGACTTCAAGAATACATTGATCATCCTGACCTCCAACCTCGGCACCGACCTGATCATGCGTCACTGCCACGACCGGCCGGCCGAGGCCCCGGATATGGAGCGATTGAAGACCATGCTCACCCCGGCCCTGCAAAAGCGCTTCAAGCCCGCCTTCCTGGGCCGCTTGCAGGTGGTGCCCTACTACCCCATCCACGACGAGATCATGCGCCTGATCATCCGGCTCAAGCTGGACCGCATCCAGACGCGCATGCGGCTGAACCGCAAGATCGCCTTCAGCTACGACGATGCCCTGGTGGAGAGCGTCGCCGCCCGCTGCACCGAAGTGGACTCCGGGGCGCGCAACGTGGATCACATCCTGACCGACACGCTGCTGCCCGAGCTGTCGCGGCGCATCCTGGAGCACATGGCCCGGGAGATCAAGATCGCCACCATCCATCTCGGCGTGGACGAACAAGGCTTTAGCTTCGACTTCAATACGGCGCCGCCGCTGGCCAAGGCCGCCGTTGAACTGGCGGCTGCCATAGGCAAGAGCAAATCATCCACCAAGGCCCGCAAACAAAGGAAAGCACGATCCAGTGAACCGGTACTCTAAATACGCGCTCCAGAGCGCCCTGGACTGCGCTGCTTTTTGGCCGAAGATTGCCGCGTACACTTCGTCCACAAGATGGACGACCGCCGGGTCGTCAGCGAAACCGCCCACCAGATGACCCACTGCGGCTACCAAGTGGTCCTCGAACCCGGCCTCGGCTGGGCCGTGCAGGTCGATGCCGCCACGGCCGTGCCCGCGGTGCCCGTGGCCGTGGAGCCCGAGCCGGAGGTGGAGGGTGCCCTGGGCGAACTCAAGGTGGTGCTGGATGGACTCGTAGCCGAGCAACGCCAGAAGTACGACCAGTACGAAGCCAAACTCGCCGGTCTCAACGAAGCCGGGAAAGCCGCCCTCTATGGGAAAAAAGCCGGAGGCGGACTTTGGGACGCCACCATCGGCGGCGCGGTGGACCTCGTCAAGGCCCTGCCCGGTTATGCCGCCGGCTACCTCAAAACTTTGTACAAGGTCGCCATGCTGCCCAGCCAGATGGCCACCGCCACGGCCCAGGCGATCGCCGCGGGGGACATGGCGCCGCTCAAGGCCGAAGCCGATAAGTACGTCCAGCCCCTGGCCAAAACCTACGACCAGGCCGTGTATTACAAAGGCGTGCTCGTGGTGCTGTTCGAAGACGAACAGACCATGGGCGTATTGAACGACTTTGCCCAGGACTACTGGGATGCCACCCACCCCCTGGAACGCACCGAAATGGGCGCCTCGGCCGCCGCAGACATCGTGGTCACGGTCCTTCTCGCCCTGGTCTCTGCCGGCGTCGGCGCCGCCGCCAACATCGCCGCCAAATCCGCCCGCCTGGCCAAGGCAGCCAAGCTACTGGATAAGATAGCGGGCATGCTCAAACGGACCGGGCATCGGCATCGGATGCCTAAAAAAGAAATCGACGCTGTCGATACTTACTCAAAAAGAAACAAAACCTCCTCAAAATCCACGAAAAGTGGCATGCCGGAGCCAGGCACCCCGAAGCACAAGCCTTCCAATGACATTGATGAATCAGTAAAAGATGGGTATCCTACATCAAGCGGAAAAGGCATTGGCGATGATCAGCAAATTTTTTCAGGTGAAGACAGCAGACGGACGGTCTTCAGTGGCCATGGATCTTATGAGATTGGAAGCGGCATAACAACGATTCCAGAAGGCACAAATTTGACGGTGTATTCAAAATTTGGAAGTACTATAAGCGATCCACTGGGTAACGCCATTGAAACGAATGGGGACCTCTCGAAGGCCTATAGCCGTACCTACGGCCCAGGTGATCGAATGCCCAATTATACACTACACCCTCCAGAAGGTTTAAATATAAAAGGAACGCCAACTGTAGTATTAGAATCAACGCCGCTTTCTGATCTTCTTAAACCGGATATGGGTGAATGTCATTGGGCGGCTTGTACTTGGAATCCAAAAGCAGCGAATTCAGATGTAATGTACAGCAATAGTGGTATCATAAATACGCAAAACAATAGCCAGTGGGAATATATAAAAATCTATGAAAAGGATTAATATCGCATGCCATTAAATACATACATTATTGAGAATGCCAGCAAAGACATGAATAGTTCATTCTTGCAAAAATTCGCTGATGTTGAAATCTATTTCTCTATAATGGAGTCTAATAAGCCACTGAATAATGGCCCTGTTCAGGCATCAGGAGACTTTCAGTTAAGACTTCAAACGGCAAATCTCAATATAGGAAGAATGGCAATTTTTTATACAACAAAGACCGATAGCCGGCTAACCCAAAAATTTGCGGGAATGCCTCTGAAGCGCGCATTGAAGATGGTTGATGAGCTTTCGGATATTGATGGCATTCTTATTCAAAGCGATCAAGAGGCTTGGTTTGCAATAGATAAGCGCGCCATTAAAAAGG
>JACRPV010000066.1:0-4210 GCA_016223015.1 Geobacter sp.
CCGCTCCGTCATCACCACTCACCCCACCCTTGACGAGGCAGCGAGATAACTTATCGGCAGATAAGTATATTTTAGTTACCCGTGTACATAAAAAAAATACAGCGGACTGGAAACAGAATTTTACTATGCGAAATAACGGAACGGCCCGACTCGACATCATGACACGCAGAATCGGTCAACAACGGCATTTACAAGGGGATATTCCGTTATCATATTAATTTTGATGCAAAACTTTTACCCCACTTTCATTAATGGATATATTATAATTATTATATTCCACTAATTTAGCTCACTACTGGCCAGTTCCATTCCCAAAAGGCACCAGGTTTGCTATAGTATCAACCATGCTCACGACCATGCGTACTGCCTGCCATCGCTTCTTCATCCTGCTGACCGTTGCGCTTCCGCTCTCCTGTGCTTCCTGCGACAGCATCTCGGAAAAACCGACCGTCAAGATAGGCTACATGAACTGCAACAATCAACAGGAGACCATGCAGCGATTTCGCCCACTGACCCGCTATCTCTCCGAGAAGGTCGGCGTCAATTTTGTCGCGGTCCCGGTGGACACCCACGACTTTGAAACGCGCTTCAAGGCAGGGGAATTTGCCATCACCCATACCAATTCGCTCCTCTATATCGTCCTGAGAGAACGTTACGGCACCAACCTGATAGCTGCCGAGAAACGGGGTCAATTCGGCTCCCGCAGTGCAGGTGCCATCATCGCCCGCAAAGGAAGCGGCATTTCCCGCCTCAGCGACATTCGCGGCAAGCGGCTCGCCTTCGGGCCGATGCTCGCTCCCACCGGGTATCTGGCCGAATACGACCTGATGCTGGCAGCTGGCATCAATCCCGAATCGGATCTCGCCTTCTATTCCATCCCCTCAGGCTCCTACAAGCACGAAAAGGCGATCTATGGCGTCCTCTTCGGCCAGTACGATCTGGCTGCCGCACCGATGCTGGACCTGGAAGTCATGACCCGCGAAGGGAAGATCTCGCCGGACGATTTCACCATCGTGGCGCAAAGCAAGCTCATCCCCTACTGCACCTTTGCTGCAGCCAAGGAAACCGACCCCGGCCTCGCGGAAAAGGTCCGCAAGGCCCTGCTGGAGCTGAAACCGACCGATACCGTCGAGATCGACGGCGAGCGGGTAAAGGTGATGAAGGCAGCCTGGATCGACGGATTCGAGGTCCTCTCCGATGCGGAGTACAATCCGCTGCGCGACATGGCGCGACGCACCAACATGCCCCCCTACCAGCACTATTAGGCAGACATGCAGAACGACACCTACGACAGGCTCCTCTGGATCGGCATCGCCCTGGTTGTGGCCGCCATTGCCATCCTTCCTTTCGTGCAGGCCAACGACTCCACGCAGAGCGCAGCCAGATTGCTGGGCAGGGCTAACGACCGGCAGGCCATTGTCGAGGCCCGCCGTTACCTGCTCCGGCAGCGATACGAACCGGTCGAATCGCTGCTGCAGCAGGGCCGGCCCCAGCAGGCGCTTCTCAAGCTAGAAGAGCTCTCCCGTACATTTCCAGGCGACGCCCACGCCTTTATCCTGCGCGGCCAGATCCTGGCAGACCTTGGCGCGCCTGCAGAGGCTGCGTCATCTTTTGCCCAGGGAATCCGCCTCGACGGCAGTTACGTGGACAAGACAAGCCCTCTATCCCGACGTTACGCCATCAGCCGCCTGGTCGACGGCATCCGGGCCAAGACTGCCGCCTCATCGGCCGGCACAGCTTCTGCGTCGCCGGAGATGGCGCAGAACCTCCGCTACCTCCAGAGTCGTCTGGCCGGAGGGTGCGAGTGACGACATGAATCTACCCGACCGACATACCGGGACGATTGCCGTAACTGGAATGGCCATGGGGCTGCTCGGGGTCATGCTGGCCTATTGGGGTAATCCGGAAAACTCCGGGATCTGTATCTCCTGCTTCATGGAAAACAGCGTCGGCGCACTGGGACTGCACGACAATGCCCGCCTGCAGTACCTCCGTCCCGAGCTTCCCGGTTTCGTCATCGGTGCGGTGCTGAGCGCCATTGCCGCCAGGGAGTTCAGGCCACGCGGCAGCTCGGCCCCCATGCTCAAGTTCTTTGCCGGCCTGTTTCTCATCGTCGGTTGCGCCATCTTTATCGGCTGCCCCATCAAGCTGCTGCTCCGCCTCACCGCAGGGGACCTTACTGCCGTTGCCGGCATGGCAGGCCTGGCAGCCGGGGTCTGGACCGGGCTCACCGCATTGGGCCGGGGCGTCGAACTGGGGGAACAGAAGCCCGAAGGATCGCTCAACGGGATACTCGTTCCGGCTCTGTTCTGCCTGCTTCTGCTGTTCATCTTCATCCGCCCCTCCTTTCTTGCCCTTTCCAACGAAGGGAGTTCCGCCAGGCATGCGCCCCTTATCGCATCGCTCGGCAGCGGGCTGCTCTTGGGAGTGCTGGCACAACGGAGCAGGTTCTGCATAACCGGCAGCATGCGCGACATCATCCTCATGGGGCGCCGGGCACCGCAGCTCATCGGCCTGGCGGCGTTCGTCACTGCCGCCGTCTGCGCAAGCCTGGTCACCGGCGGCTTCCACCTGTCGCTTTACGGGCAGCCCGGCGCGCACCTGGAATACCTCTGGAGCTTTCTCGGCATGGGTTTGGTGGGATGGATCTCGGTACTGTTCGGAGGGTGTCCGTTTCGTCAGTTGATCAAGGCGGGAGAGGGGGATGTGGATGCCGGGCTGATGGTATTGGGGATGGTTATGGGAGGGGCGCTGGTGCAGGCATGGGGAATTGCCGCTACAGCGGCAGGCGTTCCCCTGAACGGGAAAATGGCTCTACTGGCGGGGTTTGCCTTCATACTTCTGATATCGCTCATGTACCGGCGGCGTTGCACTCGCTAGCACATTCGTCAGCAGCGCTATGAGTCCCCGGACAGAGCCAGATAGAGCTCGCAGCGGGCGATTTCCTGGAAGAATTTGGGCAGCAGCTTGATCCTTCTCCCCTCGACCATCTCGATCTCGCCGTTGTTCTTCATCTTTTTCAGCATCCGGGTCACGGTCTCGCGGCTCACCTGCACGCGATCCGCCAGTGCCTGGTGCGTAAAGGGCGCATTGATGATGACCCCGTTGCTGTTCGGCACCCCCAGGGTCTTGCCGAACCGGGCGAGCGTCACCCTGATCTTCGACTCCGCATCATTGGTCCCGATGATCGTGTGAAACAGCCAGCATTCCCGCAGCCGCCGGCACAGCTCCGTGATGATCCCCTGCATCACCATGACATTCTCCAGCAGGAATTCGTCGAACAGGCTCTTGGTCAACAAGAGGACCTTACTGTCTTCCATGGCGATCACCGTGGCAAAATCGGTTTTCCCATCGAGTATCCCCATGTCGCCGAAATAATCGCCCCGGTGCCGGATGGCCATCACGCGTTCCTGCCCCTCCCGCGTGATTTCGACAACCTTCAGCCGTCCCCCGAGGATCACGTACATGAATCGGTCCTCTTCATCCTCCAGGAAAATGGTTTCCCCCCGCTGGCAACTGTAGGCGTTGGTCCTCTCCAGCAGGGCATAGATTTCCGCATCGCTGAAGTTGGCAAACAACGGCACCTTCTTCAACAGCGACAGCACCTTGTCCCGATTGAAACGTGTCCTGATCATGGAATCTCTTCCTCCAAATGGACGGAACCCGGCACAGACATGTAACGGGGCACAGCATCCAACACCTGGCCACCGCATACTGACACAGGAGGCCCGAATTAAAAGGTATCAAATAGGAGTATATATTATTTCGATCTAACATTCAGCCATGGATCTACGCAAACGGGAAATATTATGCACAACCCGGCATTGGCTGATTCAGCCAACTGACGCAGCATGCGGCGAAAGTAAAAATGCCCTCCGGATATGACCTTTCAGGGGCAGTGAGGAAGCACGTCACTGCAATAAAATTGACGCTAAAGGGTTTTCCACGCGACCTGTTGATAACTTGCCGTCAACTGTGGAAACGTTTCCATAATGTAACGAATCTTTGAGGGCTTTTCCTCCTTGCCCAGAGAATAGGCTGCGCCTGTAACTACCCGTTATATCGTGTCAATACATATTTGAACTTGTATACAGTCGTGTCAAAAAACCAACGCACACGAAGGGCTGAAAACGACAGGTAAAAAGTGGATAACTTCCACCTGAGTCAGGCAAAAACGCCGTGATATTTCATTGCGAGCAAACAGCACACA
>JACRPV010000066.1:4215-4868 GCA_016223015.1 Geobacter sp.
ACCCGACATTTCTGTCAGGTCCTTCTGTTTTTCGCGCGCTTGGAGAGATTCGAACTCCCGACCTACGGATTCGTAGTCCGTTGCTCTATCCAGCTGAGCTACAAGCGCGTATGTCTATCTGGTTGTCCGTCAGTTTGCCGGGACGAAATCGACCAGGGAAAAACCGTACAAAGGATGCTGAAAAGCATGGGTTGTGGGATAGAGAGAAAACAGCCACCCCTTGAAAACCTCGTGATCCCCTTCGCTGATCCTGACCTGCGCCGCAGGGTTCTTCGGCTCGTTTGAGAGCGATGTCAGCGTCGTCCCCTCCATGGTGAAGTGGGGGAGGAAGTTCTCGACCTTGATCTTCAGAGCCGTGTTGGGAATCGAGATGCTTGAACCGAGAGGAACGGTGTAGACCGTTTCCTTGTTTGTCTTCTTGTCGTTAACCGCTATTCTTACGGCCTTCCACTTTCCCTTGACCGATTCGGGGACTACAACCGTGGTTTCTTTCTTAGCCATCTGGCCGGGTTGAGAAGTGGCAGGCTCACCGACCTTTTGTTCTTCTTTCTTGCTGCAACCCGTCAGGGCAAAAACCCCGACCAGTGCCACGCAAGAAAGAATATGTACAGTTAACCTCACCATTTCCTCCGACACTGGGCGGCGGCCCTTGA
>JACRPV010000066.1:4997-8894 GCA_016223015.1 Geobacter sp.
ATGAATGGCGGAGAGAGAGGGATTCGAACCCTCGATACCGGTTTCCCAGTATACTCGCTTAGCAGGCGAGCGCCTTCGACCTACTCGGCCATCTCTCCTAACACGTTTTCTGCACTATCGTCAACAAGATATGGCGGAGGGAGTAGGATTTGAACCCACGGAACTTTCGTTCAACGGTTTTCAAGACCGCCGCCTTAAGCCACTCGGCCATCCCTCCAAACCTTTAGCTGATCCGCTCCTGACCACCCATGTACGGCCTGAGGGCTTCCGGGATCATTACCGAGCCGTCTGCCTGCTGGTAGTTTTCCAATACCGCCACCAGGGCCCGGCCGACTGCCAGCCCGGAACCGTTCAGCGTGTGGACATATTCCGGCTTGGCCTTTTCATCTTCACGGAAACGGATCGATGCCCGGCGGGCCTGAAAATCCTCGAAGTTGCTGCAGGACGAAATCTCACGGAATGTATCCTGTCCAGGCAGCCAAACCTCTATGTCGAACGTTTTCGCCGCGGAAAAACCGATATCACCGGTGCAGAGCTCAACGACCCGATAATGGAGCCCCAACAGCCGGAGCACCTCTTCGGCATTGTCGAGCAGCCGGTCCAGCTCAGCATAGGAGTGCTCTGGATGGCTGAACTTCACCAGCTCAACCTTGTTGAACTGATGCTGCCGGATCAGCCCCCGGGTGTCCTTGCCGTACGAGCCGGCCTCTTTCCTGAAGCAGGGAGTATAGGCGGTATACAGCAGGGGGAGATCGTCGCCACGGAGGATTTCGTTGCGATGGATGTTTGTTACCGGAACCTCGGCAGTGGGGATCAGGAAGTAATCGACACCGTCAAGGTGGAACAGGTCATCCTCAAACTTCGGCAGTTGACCGGTCCCGGTCATGCTTTCCCTGTTTACCATAAAGGGCGGCAGCATTTCAAGATAATTGTGCCGCTCCGTATGGAGATCCAGCATGAAGTTCAGGAGCGCACGCTCCAGCCGTGCGCCAGCACCGCGATAGAGCGTGAACCGTGCTCCGGTCAGCTTTGCTCCCCGCTCGAAGTCGAGAATCCGCAGATCCTCGCCGATCTCCCAATGGGGCTTGGGAGTAAAGTCCATAACCGGCCTTTTCCCCCACTGCCTGACCTCCACGTTGTCCGCCTCTGAGGTCCCGACCGGTACAGAGGCATGGGGGATATTGGGGATCATGAGCAGGACATTCTCCAGCTCCTCCTCGACCCCGCGCAGTTCTTCATCAAGCCCCTTGATTTTCTGGGAGACCTCGCGCATCTCGGCGATGCGCCCCTGGGCCTGGCTCTTGTCCTTGATCCGGCTTATCTCTTCGGAAACCTTGTTGCGCAGCGCCTTCAGGGTCTCGGACTGCAGGAGCATCTCCCGCCGGCGGGTGTCGAGCTCCCGGAAACGACCGAGATCGACACCCTCGCCACGTGTCTTGAGACGGGATTCGACCAGCTCCATATTTTCGCGGATAAACCGTGGGTCCAGCATAAGAATACCCTTTACCTGTCAGTCGAAGGAAGCTATAGTTTCTAGCACCTGCCTCCATTTAAGTCAACGTTTTTTGGCTCTAATATGCGACGATCCCTGCTTCTCGCCATAGCTTCAGGCCTGCTTGCGTACACCTTGGCCATCCCCTTTGCCGGAGCCGATGAGGTGACCATCTCCGCGGTAGGGGACATCATGCTGTCCGGATCGGCCCGCCCCGTACTGGAGCAGCACGGCTACGCCCATGCCTTTGCCGCGACCCGAACCCTTCTCGCCGGCAGCGACATCGTCGTCGGCAACCTGGAGGCGCCCATCACTTGTGCCGGCGCCGAGTTCACCGGTAAACGGTTCCGTTTCAGGGCAGCTCCTGCGGTCGCACCGGCCCTTCGCCTGGCGGGATTCTCGGTACTCACCCTGGCCAACAACCATATCCTCGATTTTGGTGCCACCGGCCTCGCCGACACCCTGACCAACCTCAAGGGAAACGGCATCCGTTTCTGTGGGGCCGGCAGCTCCCTGGAACAGGCCAGGGTCCCTGCCATCATCGAGACACAGGGGAAGTGGATCGCCTTTCTCGCCTACTCCCTGACCTACCCTGCCGAATTCTTCGCCGGCCCGAGGCGGGCAGGGACGGCGCCGGGCTATGCCCCCCTCGTCACGGCCGACATCCGCGCTGCGCGCAAAATCGCCGACTACGTGGTGGTCTCGTTTCATTGGGGGCGGGAACTGGCTGGCCGGCCCCAGCCCTACCAGACACGGATTGCGCATCAGGCCATCGATGCCGGGGCCGATCTGATCCTTGGCCATCACCCCCATGTCCTCCAGGGGATCGAGCGCTACCGTGACGGTGTCATCTTTTACAGCCTGGGCAATTTTGCCTTCGGCAGCGGCAGCCGGGCATCGGATCGGAGCATTGTCGCGCGGATCACTCTCGATGGGGGCATCAGGCAGGTGGAAGTCTTCCCGCTCAATGTCCTGAACCGACAGGTCCGCTTTCAACCCAGGGTGCTGGAGGGGGAGCGGGGCGAACAGGTGATCCGGAGACTGAACCGCCTCTCCGCGGGAATGGGAACGCGTCTCGTGAAAAACGGGCAGCGCTACCTGGTGGCCGAGTTCGGCACCGGGCAGCGTCTGGCCCGCAGATAGGGAGAAAAGCCATGCACAGGCTGTTTGTGGCCATCGACCTGACGGAAGAGGTAAAACGCGTCGTAGCCGACTCCAGGGGGGAGCTGTGCGGGGCAAAATGGGTAGGAGCGGAGCAGTTGCACCTGACGCTCCGCTTCATCGGCGATGCGGACGACCTTCTGTTGAAAGGGATCGCGGAAGGTCTGGCCGGGATTGCGTGCAACAGTTTCCCCCTCAACCTGAAGGGGATCGGCTACTTCCCGCCGCGGGGGGCGCCCCGCGTGCTCTGGGTCGGGCTCGAAGCCGGCGCGCAGCTCCTCACCCTGCAGCACGAGGTGGAGCGGGCCTGCAGAGCGGTGGGCATCCTGCCGGATGAGCGCCCCTTCTCCCCCCACATCACCATTGCCCGGCTGAAGGAGACCACGCCCGCCCAGGTCGCGGCATACACTGCTCAGCACGGAGGTTTCCAGAGCGAGCCCTTCAAGGTGACTGAATTCCACCTCTACGAAAGCCTCCTTGGCCGGGAAGGAGCCACACACACGCGGGCACGGACCTATCCGCTCCGGGACTAGTCACAACCCCCGCCCACGAGAGGAAGAAAGCATGAGCGAAACACCAATCAGCCTGACCGCGCCCCCAGAGGGCTATGCCGATTGGCTGGCCGATCTCAAGGGGCGCATCCACACTGCCCAGCAGCGGGCCACGCTGGCGGTCAACCGTGAACTGGTGATGCTCTACTGGCAGATCGGGCGCGACATTCTGGCGCGGCAGGCCGAGCAGGGATGGGGTGCCAGGGTGATCGAGCGGCTGGCCCATGACTTGCGCGCCGCCTTTCCCGATATGAAGGGATTTTCTCCCCGAAACCTCAAGTACATGCGTTCCTTTTCCGAGGCGTGGCCGGATGCGGAATTTGTGCAGCAAGCTGCTGCACAATTGCCCTGGTTTCATCTCTGCACCCTCATAGACAAGCTTAAGACCCGCGAAGAGCGCAATTGGTATCTTACCAAGGCCATTGAGCACAACTGGTCGCGCAATATTCTGGTAATGCAGATCGAAACCCGGCTGTTGGAGCGGAGCGGCACGGCAATCACCAACTTTGCCGCCAGCCTGCCGGCGCCGCAATCCGACCTGGCACGCGAGTCGCTGAAAGATCCGTATCGCTTTGACTTTCTCGGCCTGACCGACGAAGCACAGGAACGCGAGATTGAAAACGCCCTGGTGAAGCATGTCACCGAATTTTTACTGGAGCTGGGGGCTGGCTTTGCGTTTGTCGGGCGACAGGT